>NZ_WUEH01000017.1 GCF_010468615.1 Pseudodesulfovibrio sp. JC047
CCATCGACCAAGGAAGAAATTCGGATACAGGACAACCTGGGAAATCATTGAGGAGCAGGGACTTGCCGGGGTGTTAAGTTTGGTTTGACAATTTGCCCCAAGCAAAAAGCAAGTCGCCGTAAAGGCGAAACCTTTGAAATAATATCGAATGACTCCCCACCGCGCAGCGCGCAACGCTCAATAAACAAGGAAAGATTGAGCCTTTCTCTTCCCTCTTTTCTTCCTTCTTCAATCAAAAAGAACCACCTCACTTCAACCCGATGATACCTCGTTGCCCGAGCGTCTTAATATACGCCGTGACACTCAACTCAGCCTCACGGGGCTGAACCTCGTACTCGGCGGCGAGTTCAGCAGCAATCCGTTGAACCGACCGCACCCCGTCAATGCGTTGCCAGACAAATGTCCCAAGTTCATCCAGCTCCACCTGTTTGGTCATGGGCTTCTTGTCCCACATGCCAACCTTCTCGGCCAATCGGCCAAACCAGGGTTTGATCGCCAACGGATAGGCCAACTGCACCATCTCGCTCGAAAGCTCGACCTCCTCCACGGCATAATTTTTCACCGGCACCATGGACAATGCCTCGGTACGGGAAATGACAGGCTCAGTCGGTTTCTTCTTGAATAAGCGCATAGCTCTCACATATTTCGGGAAAAAGTATTGTGGGGACCGAATCTGTCCCAGACGCGCACACAGAGAGAATGGCGTTTCCCGAATCAGTTTGCCACGCCCGGCCTTGAGAAAAGGACTCGCGACGCATGACCGTGCGAAGCAACGATGTTTTGAGCACGGCATCCCAGCGCACCCCGTGCCCATCGGTTTGAAGGACGGCCACATCCGGCGAATCCGTGACGGTTTCGGCTATCCATTTGGCCAGACTGGTCGAACGCAAAAGAACGGATGCCGGAGCAAATCGTTCAAAGACAAGCTGTGTACCAGGGCCTTTTCCCGGCGGCACACGATCTGCCATCTTTCCGGAACGGGGCCGCCAATACTGAACGCGATAATGACCGGGCTGAAAAGAAAAAGTATCCAGAACAAAAGACGCTGGCACCCGCGCAGTCACTCCGAACATGGCCCACGGCAAACTCTTTCCGCCGAAATACTCACGAAACGAGGCAAGGACTTTGGCGGCTTGATCTTCGTCAGACGCAGCACGAATGAAGAATTGAACCAAAGCGGCCAACCCGGTCCCGGAATGGTACACCACGGCTCCAATGCCCCGAACTCCGGGGATCTTCCATATGAAACTGTGCGAACGGAACCCCGACGCAGTCAGCTTTTTCACGGCATCATGCCACGCCGGCGGAGTCTCGGCATCCGACACCCCGCTGACAGACGCTCCCTTGTGTCCCTTGGTGATCTTTTTGATATGCTTTTCAAAAGAAAATGAACCACGAACCCGATTCCACTTGAATTCGCACATAGGGAGCCCGTTCTCGGCAAACGTCAATCCATCCCGCTCGATGGCGGTCGGCTCCCACGAATCCGGCGTAACGATGCCCACGCCATTCCAGATATAATCAGCCATACCTACCGAGGAATGAACGGAGCCAAGGATTGAACGCGACTTTTTTGGTGCATCTTTTCCGTTTTTTCATCCATGGCAAGATAGCAGTCCAACTCCTGCTTTTCACGCGTCTTGTGCGTCATCTTGATGGAGACACCAGGGCGCATCTGCGGACTGCGGCTCCACATGAGCACAAGTGCGACCTCTTCTTTCTCGTCGTTGGTAAAAAGCCATTGCCAGGCAATAACGTTCTTGAAAGCATCCCCGACATAGGTCGCCGGCTCGCCAAATTCCTTGACATACCGCTTGTACAAACGATCAAACAATTTCTTGCTTCGGTCATGAAATTTCAATTTGATCCCGACAAGTTCGTGCTTGTGAAGACAATTACCAAAAATAAGACTGCCACCCCGCACACCGGGAAGCGCGTTGGGTTTAATCATTGCTTCGGATAAGAACGGCGCATCCGAACCCGGGACGGCCTTTTCTAAATGACAATATTCAGAATAGGTTGCGACAACATCTCCCAACCTGAACCCCGCAAGCGTGGTCGGGAAGGTGTCACCTGCCAAAGCAGGCACCCATCCGGAAAAGACACAACACACGAATGCCACGACGATACATACAAACTTCTTTTTCATTGATTCGACACTGCCTTTTTCAGAATTAGGACTTGTCCACAAGGGAGACACTGCTCTATGATTAAACAAGATCGTGACGCTTGGCAAAGGGATAGACGATAAAAAAGGACTGATTGCATGCGCAAGGAAACAACCATGTCGGCCACCAGACCCAGTATCTATTACCTGTTGGCCGTTTTTGGCGGCGCACTCTATGGGGGGCGGGTCTGACCATTCATGATACAGCTCCCGGTCTGGGAGCTGGGCTTGGTCATTCTGATTCCCATGGCAACCGCCTTTCTGATCCGCGAGCTGATTCAACGCCGATTGATTGAAAAAGCTCCACAAATTCGCCAAGCATTCTTGCAATTTAGATTGGATATACTACTTTTCCTTGGTGCGGGTCTCGTTGCCGCGCTCATCCTCCAATTCGGATATAATTTCCCAATCCTCCACAGCGGACTCAAACTCGCCCTCGCGCTGTTCACCGTGGGATTCTTCGCCGCGCTGGACCTCAGCCTGGAACGGGAACGCACGGTCATTCACATGGCATTGGCCGGAAAAGCCAGCTATATCCCGCCGCGCAAACTTTTCCCCATGACGCGCAAATTGTCCTTTGTGGCCACGCTGACGATCTGCCTCATCACCACCATTCTCCTTCTGGTCATCATCCGGGATGTTCAATGGCTGGCCGATCAGGAGCTGACCATGTCCGCCGTGGGATTTCTCAACCAGTCCGTTCTGGTTGAAATCATTTTCATCATGGCATTTCTGCTGGTCATGGTCATCAACCTCATCCTGTCCTACACCAAGAATCTTCGGCTGCTCTTTGAGACGGAAACCCACGTTCTCGAAAGCATCGCACAGGGCAACCTAACCAAACGCGTTCCCGTCATCACGTCTGATGAGCTGGGGATTATCGCCGCCCATACCAACACCATGATCGGTGCGCTGCGAGAAGGAGTCCGAATGCGGGAAGGACTCCTCATCGCCAAAGAGGTACAACAGCACTTTCTGCCGTCCGACCAGCCGGAATTCCCGGGGCTGGACATTGCGGGAATCAGTCTTTTTTCCGACGAAACCGGCGGGGATTTCTACGATTTCATCCCGTGCGACCTCGATGCCTGCGGTCAATTGGCCGTGGTTGTCGGCGATGTCTCGGGCCACGGCATCGGGGCGGCCCTGCTCATGACAGCGGCCCGGGCCGTGATTCGACAAAACGCAGCCACACCGGGGTCGGTCACGGAAAACATCGCTCGTGCCAACATCCACCTGACACGGGATATCGGTGAAACCGGACGATTCATGACGCTCTTCTTCATGGTCATGGAACCGGCCTCTCACACCGCGACATGGGTCAATGCTGGACACCAGCACCCATTGATGTACCGGCCACAATCCGACACATTCTCAGAACTCAAAGGCATGGACATTCCTCTTGGAGTGGAACAGGATTGGCAATTCAATGAACAATCCATGGACCTGCCCGGTCCGGGAGAGATCATGTTCATCTGCACCGACGGCGTGTGGGAAGCACACAGTCCGTCCGGCGAGATGTTCGGCGGCGACCGCATCCGCGACATCATTCGAAACACCACGAAACACGACGCTCAAACCATCATGACAACGATCTGCGACGCAGTGCTCGACTTTGCCGGTCAGGACTTCCGCGAAGATGATCTGACCCTGGTGGTCATCAAGGGCGTGGAGCCATAAGACACCATGATCGTCAAAACACACATCGCTTCCCTCTGGCACACACCGTCCCGGGACGGACTTCGACGGATCACCGACCTCATCGACGAGGCGCCGGATGACACCGCACTCTTTTTCCGAGCGGATGACGTGGCCGTTCCCGGTGGAAACTGCCGCCAAATGATGGACCTGTTCATCGCCCACGGTATCCCTCTGCACATGGCCGTGACCCCGGCGTGGCTCACGCAAACCCGTTGGGAAATCCTCAATGGTTGGGCCGGGGACAGCAATTTGTTCTGCTGGCACCAACACGGCTGGCAACATCGTTCACATCAGACCTCGGGCAAAAAATCAGAATTCGGCGATCACCGGCCCGCACAGGACAAGACAGCCGATCTGTTGAAAGGAAAAGAACGCCTCACACACATCATGGGACCAGCGTTCTCACCGGCCTTCACGCCGCCGTGGAACCGATTCGACGCACAGACGGGCACCGCTCTGGCCGAACTCGGATACACCTGTGTCTCTCGCTCTGCCGGTGAACAGCGCAAGGTGCCGCTTCCGGACAGCCTGCCGGACATCCCCATCAACGTGGACCTGCACACCCGAAACGAAGCAGACCCGAAACAGGGATGGACCGCACTGGCCACGGAGTTTCAAACCGCCATCCAGTCGGGCCGCATAGGCATCATGCTGCACCACCAACGGATGAACCCGGCGGCAATGGCGTTTTTGGACACCTGCCTGCACCACATCAAATCCAACCCCAAAATACAGTGCATCAGATTCAATACAGCATAAAACCACGCTTTTTCAATAAAATCATCCCAGCGGAGTCCATTTCACCTTGTCATGAATACGGGTTGCGCCTAGTATGAGAGGAAGTATATATTTATTCGCGAATTCGAAGGAAGCCTATGCACATTCCTGCTGAGAAGGTTGATCGCCTTATCTCGCTCCCTTTCTCCAAATCGGTGGAGATCAGTTTCAAAAGCCTGAAGGTCCGTTTTTTCCGCTCCATGATTACGGTCTCCAGTCTGGTCCTTGCCGTGTCGTTTCTCAGTTTCGTGCTGGTCAATCTGGACATTGCCACCGGACTGCTCACGCATAACGGCAAAGACGCGGCCCGGACACTGCTCCAGGCGGGCTATGACGTGGATGCCGCACAGGGCGTGGTCACCATGTCCGCCAAAGAACGCTGGATCGTCATTCTTTCCCTGCTGGTCTGCACGGTCGGCATCATCAACGCGCAACTCATGTCCGTGACCGAACGTTTTTCCGAAATCGGCGTCATGAAATGTCTCGGCGCGCTGGACTCGATGATCCTGCGCATATTTCTTCTGGAAGCGGGGATGCAGGGGTTGGCCGGAGCCAGTCTCGGCGCATTGCTCGGCGGCGCGATTTCCCTGCTGGTCGGCATTGCCCGATTCGGTCTCTCCGCGATTCAGGATATTTCCCTTATCTCCATGCTTGGTTCAATGGGAATGGCCACCCTCGGAGGGTGTCTTCTCAGCCTGCTCGGCGTCTTGTATCCAGCCCTGTTGGCGGCGCGCATGGACCCTATCAATGCCATGCGGGCAGAGCATTAAAGGAGGACCATGAGCGAAAAAAAACGCACCATTGTCCGTGTTATCGGCGTGACCAAGACCTTCACCATGGGAAAGGTCGACTTGCAGGCCCTCAAAGGAGTGGATCTGGAAATCTTCGCCGGAGAATACATTTCCATCATGGGACCATCCGGATCGGGGAAGTCCACACTTTTCAACATGATTGGCGGTCTGGACAAACCCACGGACGGCAAGGTTTTCATCGATGAAGTGGATATTTCCCAACTCGACGCCTTTGAACTGGCCTGGCTGCGCAACCGAAAAATCGGCTACATCTTCCAGACCTTCAATTTGATTCCTGTCATGACCGCCCTTGAGAACGTCACCCTGCCCATGACCTTTGCCGGAATGAATGCGGATGATGCTCAGGACAAAGGAATCGAGCTGCTCGAACTGGTCGGACTGGGCAAACGATTTCAACACAAGCCGCTGGAATTGTCCGGCGGCCAGCAGCAGCGTGTGGCTGTGGCCCGCTCATTGGCCAACGATCCCTCCATCATTCTGGCGGATGAACCCACGGGCAATCTCGATCTGTCCACGGGCGAAGAAATCATCGATCTGTTGCAAATGCTCTCGGTGGAACGTGGTGTCACTGTGATCTCCGCCACCCACGATTACAAGATGCTCAATGTCTCCGACCGGGTGGTGTGGGTCCGGGACGGACAGGTTGACCGCGTGGAAAAACGGGAAGAACTGGATATCACCATCGGCGGCATTGGCGACAAGCTCACTGGTCGGTCTCACGACGAGGAAAGGGCCTGATTCATGAAACGCTCAGGACTGACCATATTTATCTGCATCGCCCTGAGCCTTGTGTGGACTCTTCCTGCCATGGCAACCGGCGCGGATTTTCTCCGCCGACTCACCACCATCGAGGACCGATCCACCGGATCGCCCGGAGCGGCCAAGGCTGCGGACATGGTGGAAGCAAAGCTCAAAGCCCTGTTGCCCGATGCCACCGTGGGACGCCACTCGTTCCATGTCCCGGTCCCGATCAAGATGGGGGCACAACTGACCCTGAAGGAATCAGGGCGGACCATCGAACTCAGACAATTTCAGGCCAATGCACTCTCTCCCGGCGCGATATCGCCACCGGGAATAACCGGCCCACTGCTCTATGTGGGATCGGGGCGAGTCTCGGACTTCAACGGGCTGGACGTCCACGGGGCCATTGTTCTCATGGACATGGATTCCGGCAAAAACTGGAACAACGCGGCCATGCTCGGTGCCCGAGGGCTTGTGTTCATCGGGCAAGGAGGCGACGGAGGCCGCACGCCCCGCGCCCTGTTTGAAAGCAAATTCGAACTGACCCCAGTCGATTTCCCAACATTCTGGCTCGCCCGGGAACACGCCAATTCACTGCTGGGCACGGGATTCACCCGCAAAGGTCCTCGACATCTCGGAACCACCACCCTCACGTCCAAGGCGGCATGGCGCACTGTCCCGGCCGACACCATCTATTGTCGAATTCAAGGCAGCGACCCGGAACTCTCGCAACAAACCGTCAGCATCGAAGCATTCTACACCGCCACCGCACTGGTGGATGGTCACGCCCCGGGCGCGGATGAAGGCGCGTCCATCGCCGCACTGATTGATGCAGCGGCCCATTTTGCCAAAGCCCCTCCCAAACGGTCTGTCCTGTTGGTAGCCACGGCTGGCAAATCCTCGGCACGGGCGGGAATGCGAGAATTCACCTATGCCTTGGTCACCCCAAAAAAACGACTTGAACGCCACAAAGAAACCATTCAAACGCGGCTCGCCTCGACCGGACGCAGTCTCGATCTCCTCCGTGAAGACTCTCCGTTATCCGAAAAAACGCTGATGAACGCCGACGACCGGACACTTCTCAAGACCGCGCTCAAGAGTGTTGTCCGCAATCAGGAAGACGACATCACCAAGGAGTTGATGCGATTGCGACTCCTCGAACAACAAGGAGCCTCGGCCACTCAGGACACCCAGGACCGTCAGCGTCACATTCACCAACTCGCCAGTGACCGCATGGTGTTGAAACGGCTCAACTGGATCAACTCCACGGTCGCGGATTTTCCACTGTCCGCATCGGAACGCACCACGCTGACCACCTTTGTCCCATCAGCGATCCTGCACGAAACCGCCATTCTCGAAGAGACTTCCGGCACACTCAAGGATATCAATTCGACCCTGACCCTGCGGGAAACCATCGAAGACGCGCCCATTGTCGCCCATATTTCCCTTTTCCTGTCCAGCCACGGCAATGGCATCGGCGGCTTTGACAAGGGATGGCTCATCGACCTCAAACCAACGGTCAACCGGACCGCCTTTTTCCGGCCGCTGGACACGGTCATGAAAAACGCCGTCAAACAACTTGAGACTGAGCAAAACGATATCGCGGCCCTGTTCACCGACACGCTCCGTCCCGGGAAACGGGCGTGGCAAAGTTATCTGCCAGACACCCCTGAACTGGGCGGCGAACCCATGGCCCTCGCGGGATTTCCGGGATTCACCCTGACGACGGTCCACGATGTCCGACCAGCCTGGGGCACGCCGTATGACACCCTCAATCGGGTCAACTTCGCTTTTCTGCACAAACAGACACAGCTCGTGCTCACCCTGCTCGACGCCATAACCACTGAACCAATTGCCGATGCGGGCAAACGGAACAAGAACCAATTCGTCACCATTCAGGGCCGGGCCAACCTGCTCAGAAAGGGCGAGATCTTCCCGGACCGTCCCGGCACTGGACTGGTCGTCCTCGCCTTTCAGTGGAAAACACGCAATTACGGCATGGTCGATACGCAGGGAAACGTCCGTATTCCGGGCCTTGCCAGCAAGAAAGTCAGCTACCACAAGGCTGTACTCGAAGCATTCAAATTCAACGAAGACAGCGGATTGGCAGAATGGGCGATAAACAAGCCCAAAACCGGCAAGGCCGCCTATCGTATCAAGTTGAAGCGGGCAGAACAGGCCACGGACCTCATCCTGTTCAACTGCACCCAGACCTCGCTGTTCAATATGTTTGATCCACGAACCTTCAAATTTCTTTATCGTCCCACCCTCATTGATGGCCGCACCGAAGCCCCGCCGGTCAGCTTCTGGTACAGTCGACTGGATACCCGGACCTCGACACTGGGCACACTTTTTCTCGAACCGGACACGCCCATCAAGCTGACCTTGTCCGACACAGTACTGGACAAGAAAGTCCTACTTTTGAACACCGATAAAACCCATCCTCAGGGGCTAGGATTCATCGCCCGACAATGGCCGGTCATCCCCATGACCGAATTCCAGGCCGCCAAGGACATGTGGGGACTGCTCGGACCGCGCATCGACAATCTGGAAGACAAAGGCATCATCAATGAGCGCATCAGAGACCTGCGCCGTCAGGGTGATGAAGATCTTGCCAACGCCATTCACTACAAGGCCGAAAAGCAGTGGGACAAATTCGTGGAATCGGCTCGGTCCTCACTCTCCAAGGCAAGCCGGGTCTATAATGATGTGGACAAGACCCAAAAGGATGTCCTGTTCGGCGTGCTGTTCTATGTGGCCCTGTTCGTGCCATTTGCCTATTGCATGGAACGACTCTTCTTCTCCTTCGTGGACATCAAGAAACGCATTGTCGCCTTCCTCGGCTTCCTCACTCTGATCATCGGGGTGATCTCGTTCGTCCATCCCGCGTTTCAGCTCACCTATTCTCCCATGGTGGTCATTCTCGCGTTCTTCATTCTCGCGCTCTCGCTCTTGGTCTCGCTCATCATCTTTTTCCGATTCGAACGGGAAATGGTGGAGCTGCAAAAACGCTCTTCCCACATGAAAATCACGGGCATCAGTCCGGCTGCCGCCTTTGGCGCGGCCTTCGTGCTCGGCGTAGGCAACCTGAAACGCCGCCCGGTCCGAACATTCCTGACCTTTGCCACCTTGGTCATCCTGACGTTTACCATCATGAATTTCACCACGGTCAAATCCGTCCGACAGGCCGGATGGGCACAATTCAACAATTCAGCGTCGTACACGGGATTGATGCTCAAATACCTCAACTGGCAGGACGTTCCTCAGGAAGCCCTGTCTGTCGTGGAAACCGCCTTTGCCGACGAGGGTGTCGTGGCCCCACGCGTCTGGTATGACACCGGCTTCACCTCCGACAAATCCCGCGCCCCACTCATCCCCGTCACCCGAGGGACACAGACCGCACAGGCCCGGGGCATGGTCGGTCTCTCCGCCCAAGAACCACAGGTCAGCGGACTGGATCGCATTCTCATCAAGGGCCGTTGGTTCAAGGAAGGCGAGCGGGATGGCATCATGATGTCCGAACGCATGGCACGCCAGTTGGATGCCGATCCACTCGACCCGAACCGCAACACCGTCACCATCTGGGGAATCGATATCACCCTTGTGGGCATCTTTCGCGACGAAGGGTTGACAGACCATCCCGATCTTGATGGCGAACCGATCACACCGATCATCTTTCCCAATCAGGCCGCGACCCAATTGTCAGAAGTCGAGGCCGAAGCCATTGAAGACGGAGAGGACGTGGTGACCACGGAATCCCGGTACCAACATATTCCCAGTTCAGAAACAGTGCTGGTCTCTGCCGAGATGCTCCTCGCTCTCAAGGCCGGAAAACTCAAGGGCATTGCCGTCAAACCCGACACCGGCGCATTGTCTGAAGTCAGCACCCTCGGCGACCGATTCGGAATGCTTCTCTTCAAGGGCGGTCCCACGGGCACATCCCTGTACTTCGCCTCGGATGCCGTCAACTATTCCGGCATGGCCAATATCCTCATTCCGCTGGCCATCTCCATTCTGATCGTGCTCAACACCATGATCGGCTCGGTCTATGAACGCAAACCTGAAATAGCGGTCTATACTTCGGTGGGACTTGCCCCGCCACATGTGGCATTCCTGTTCATTGCCGAAGCACTGGCTTTTGCCGTCATTTCCGTGGTGGTCGGCTATCTGTTGGCACAGGTTTCCTCAGCATTCCTGGCCGGAACACCTTTATGGGCCGGAATGACCGCCAATTATTCCTCCACTGCCGGTGTGGCCGCCATGATTCTGGTCATCGGCGTGGTACTTGTCTCGGCCCTATACCCGGCCAAGGTCGCCGCCAACATCGCCATCCCGGACGTCAACAAGTCTTGGACCATGCCCAAGGCTGAAGGCGATGAACTCACCGTGATTCTGCCGTTTCTCATCAAGTTGCACGAGATAAACTCGGCAGGCGGATTCCTCCATGAATATTACATGGCGCACCACGACATATCACACGGCGCGTTCTGCATCGATGACATGCAGTGCAACTTTCTGGACCTCGAACAGGTCGAAGCCGACACCGGTCTGGTCAGTGGCCTTCCAAAGGATCACCCCATCCCGGACGATCTCTGTTTCTCCATGGATCTCCGCGTCTGGCTGGCCCCATTCGACTTCGGTGTACGCCAAAAGGTCAAACTCATTTTCTGCCCATCGGATATTTACACGGGCTTCCGGCAGATCAAGGTCATCCTCCACCGGGAAGCAGGGGAACTCAAGGCATGGGAAAACCTGAATCGAAACTTTCTCAATGACCTCCGCAAACAACTGCTGGCCTGGCGATCGCTCAATGACGAAGCTGTGGAAGGGTATGCCAAAGACATGAATGAAACCATCCAGAAATACGTAAACAACAACGGCGAGGAAACCACGGCATGAACGGACAACTCCGACTCCGCGCGCTCCTGACCGGCCTGTTTCTCGGGCTGATCCTGTGTGTTCTCACGCCCTTGAATAATACGGTGCTCCACAACGCGCCTCTGGGGGGTGGACACTTTCCCATGGCCCCCTTCTTCATTGTCGCATGGCTGTTCGTCTTTACCGCCTTGACCTCACGATTGACCAAACGGCCGCCAGTCTTCTCCGGAGTCGAGCTGCTTGTGGTCTGGCTGATGATGGTCCTGTTCACAGCCATCGGCTTTGCCGGACTCACCGAAACATTTTTCATCAACATCACCGCCCCGGAACGGTTTGCCAACGACGCCTATCGATGGACCGAAGTCCTGACCCCGCTTCTGCCGCAATCCTGGTTCCCGCACTCAGCCGATGCGGTCAATCAACTCTTTGAGGGGCTAGACAACGGTAACGCCATGGGCATCCCCGCCATTCTGGCCGCCATCCCCTGGAGTGCGTGGCTCCCGACTCTGCTTATCTGGTCGCTCTTTATCCTGGCTTCCTTTTTTATCATGCTCTGCCTCATGACCCTGTTTGGCCGTCAATGGGTCGTCAACGAACGCGTCCATTTCCCCATGGTTCGCGTCCCCATGCTCATGGGCGAAGCCCTGGACCAGAAACACTTCGCATCATGGTGGTCCAACACCTATCTGCTCGTCGGACTGCTGTTGGCCGGGACCCTGCATCTCATCAACGGATTGCACTTCTATTATCCGTCCGTCCCCCAGCTTCCGACACTCATTCTGGCCGGTTCCTATTTCCCGAAATTCGGACTTTTTTCCGGCTTTTACAAACTCAAGCTGTACATCATTCCGGCCTTCATCGGCTTCGCGTTTCTGACAACGCGACAAATTTCCTTTTCCATGTGGGTCTTTCACCTCATGGCCGGACTCTTCTTCGGACTGCTGTACATCCTTGGCTGGCAGCTCCCCGAAGCGGCTCTGGGCACGACCTTCGGCCCGGACCTGGCCCGTCCCGAAGGCGCGCAAGTCATCGGAGCCTATGCCATCTTTTTCATTTTCCTCATCTGGCTGGCCCGGCATCATCTCAGGGAAACACTCACCTGTTTCATACGTCCGTCCTGCCACAGCACCGAAATCGAAGGAAAAGGGAAATTCGACACCATTCCCGAAAACTGGGGGCCGCCTATCTGGCCGATATGGGGACTTGCCAGCGGCATGATCTTTCTCATGGTCTGGGGCTGGTGGTTCGGCCTCCCGATTCTGGCCGCCGTACTCCTGCCCTGCGCCTTTCTCATCGTCACACTGGTCACGAGCCGCCTTGTCTGTCAGGGAGGGCTTCCCTATTTCACCCTCACTGCCGCGCCCTCGGACGGCCTCATGGGACTCTTCGGCACGGGATTTTTCGGCCCAGTGGGAGTCGCCGCCACCGCTGTCATGCAAAAGATCCTGTTTCTCGACGTTCGCGAGGCCATCGCCCCCACGCTCTTTCACGGCTCGAAAATCAGGCAGGAAACCACCAAACGCAATCTGGTCCTTGTGGCCATTGCCCTGTCACTGGTACTCGCCCTGGCCACCGCATTCGTGACCATGCTCTATCTCGGCTACAAATACGGACTGCGAGAACTCAATCTCGACTGGGCCACCCAGACCGTGCTCGCCAATTACGAAAACGCACAACGGCTGGTGGATCAGCCCACCGGTCCCAACGAATGGCTGCTCACCTATGCGGGATTCGGCGCGCTGGTCATGTTTCTCCTGATTTTCTGCTATTACAAATTCCCATGGTGGCCCCTGCACCCGCTCGGCTATCTGGCCGCCTATTCGGCTGGCATGAAAATACTCTGGTTCCCGTTCTTTCTCGGCTGGATGTGCAATCATCTGGTGCTCCATTACGGTGGAACCAGTCTGTTCAACCGGGTCCGATTCCTGTTCATCGGACTGATACTTGGCGATTTCCTGATGGGCGGCATCTGGACCATGGTCGGACTCTTCAACGAACAGAGTTATCTGGTCTTTCCGCTCTAGAAACAGACAAAGGATGAGACGAGGTGGCCCACGGGCTACCGGAGGCACCCTGAATGTATGACGACAAAGAACTGAAAGAATATCGCGATCTGATGCAGCCCCCCGACAAGTTCGAGGAAGGGTTTGATTGGAAAACGATCGTTGGTGCCGTTTTCATTGGTTTCCTGATGATGCCGGGGTCCATGTATCTGCAATTGGTCATCGGACAAGGCATCGGTCCAGCCGCGCGCTGGGTCACGATCATCCTGTTTGCCGAAATCGCCAAGAGATCCTACACCCACTTGAAACAACAGGAAATATTCCTGCTCTACTACATGGCTGGAGCGGCGTTGGCGTCACCGTTCCAAGGTCTCTTATGGAATCAATATCTTGTGCAGTCGGACGCGGCACGAATGTTGGGATTGACCGAATTCATCCCCCACTGGGTGGCTCCGGCTCTCGGCTCAGGCTCCTATCTGGAGCGGACCTTCATGCACCGGGATTGGCTGATCCCGATTCTCCTGCTCGTGGGCGCGCAACTCGTCCAGCGTATCGACCATTTCGGGTTGGGCTATTCTCTCTACCGGCTCACGTCGGATGTGGAAAAGCTCCCCTTCCCCATGGCTCCGGTGGGCGCACTGGGTACCATGGCCCTGGCCGAATCCACGGAGGACAAGAAAACCGGCTGGAAATGGCGGGTCTTCTCCATCGGCGGGGTCATCGGCTTGGCCTTCGGCTTCTTCTATGTCCTCCTCCCGGCCCTGTCCGGCCTGCTCTTCAGTGAACCGATCCGTTTGATCCCCATCCCATGGATCGAGCTGACCATGCACACCGAAGACGTGCTCCCCGCAGTGGCAACCGGCATTCAATTCGACCTCGGGTTGGTCTTCATCGGCATGGTGCTCCCCTTCTGGGCGGTCATCGGTGGGCTGGTCGGTCTGATAATCACCATCGTCGCCAACCCCATTCTCTATTCTCAGGGCATCCTGCATCGCTGGCATCCAGGCATGGCCACTGTCGAGACCGTCTTTGCCAACAACTTCGATTTCTACATGAGTTTCGGCATCGGCCTCGGATTGGCCATTGGTGCCGTCGGCATCTACTCTGTCGTCCAATCCTTCCGAAGCTCCAGCGGCAACGGGCTGGATTTCTCCGCCCTGTTCAATCCACCCGAGGGGCGAGGCGACATCAATTTCTGGGTTTCCATCGGCATCTATGTCTTCTCCACGCTTTGCTACATCGCGTTCTGCGTCTGGCTGGTGCCGTCCTTTCCATGGATTTTCTTCGTGATCTACGGTTTCATCTACACCCCGATCATCTCCTACATCACTGCACGCATGGAAGGCATTGCCGGGCAGTTCATCGCGTTGCCCATGGTTCGCGAATTCTCCTTCATCGCTGGAGCAAAATTCTTCGGATATCAAGGACTCGAAATCTGGTACGCCCCCATTCCCATTCAAAACTACGGCGAAGCCACGGTCCAATTTCGCCAGATCGAACTGACCGGAACCAGTCTGCGCGGCATCATCAAGGCGGAAATCATCGTCTTTCCCATTGTCATGGTCTCATCATTGCTCTTTTCCCAATTCCTCTGGCAACTCGCGCCCATCCCGTCACCCGAATACCCCTTTGCCCAGGAACTCTGGCATCTTCAGGCCCTCAACACCCTGCTCATGCAGACCTCCACCCTCGAAGGTAACTCGCTCTTTTTCGAGGCACTGTCCGGTCCCATCGTCTTTTCCGGTCTCGGGTTGGGACTCATTCTCTATTCGGTTCTCAACGTCCTTGGCCTTCCCGTCCTGCTCGTCTACGGTGTGGTGCGAGGACTCGGCCAATCAACACCGCACGGCATGTTACTCGAAGTCATCGGCGCGTTGCTCGGTCGATTCTACTTTCTCAAAAAATACGGCAAACAATGGCGACACTATGCGCCCGTGCTCCTCGCCGGATTCTCCTGCGGTATGGGACTCACCGGCATGTTCGCCATGGGCTGCACCCTCATCATGAAATCCCTCGGCCGATTGGCCTATTGACCCCCCCTGCCGGGGGTCGCCTTCAGCGGGACCAGGACGCTGTCCTGGACCTGCCAGAGAACCTTTTGAAAAAGGTTCTCTGGACTCTCCAAAACTTTTTATCGCTCGCTTCGCGAGGGCTGTCGTCAGCGTGAGTTCGTGATATTTAGTGGGAAAAAAGGATTGAGAAATGCCTTTGGTCGCCGAAACTTTTTATCGCTCGCTTCGCGAGGGCTGTCGTCAGCGTGAGTTCATGCGGTTCTTGGAAACACGTTGTACAAAATTGCTTTTTTTGCAGACCCTTTTGAAATATCTTAAAAGAAATATTTTGTACAAGGGTCTCTTAATTCTTTAATTACCCCCTCTTTCTTCTCTCTCCTTCTTCAATCCCACTCAATGGATATCGTGAGACTTCGCCGAAGGCACGATACAAAGTTCTGGAAGGGAGTCCAGAGGGGAACCTCTTCCAAGAGGTTCCCCTCTGGCCGTCGGAGACATTCCACGCCACCCCGGCGAGGGGCCGCCGGAGGCATCACCTCTCATGCCCTATCGTTGTAAAAAGAACAGAGAGGATATGAGAATAAAACTATTCGATATGTATTCAGAATCACTGGGGCATGTTTCTGCAAACGGGTCTTGTTCTTTTGTCGTCAAGCAGGTAAATTATTTTCCGACGAACCATTGATACCAATCGTGCCTGTAACGAAAGACACGGAGAAAATAATGTCAGATACGAAAATCACTGCTTTGGTCCTGGCCGCTGGCAAAGGGACACGAATGCATTCTTCCAAGGCCAAGGTCTTGCAGACGCTTTTAAACGAGCCGATGCTGCATTATGTCTATGCCGCCCTCAAACCGATCATGCAGGACAACATCCTGACCGTTGTCGGTCATGACGCGGAAGCGGTCCAAAGGGCATTCCCGGACAGAAAAACAAAATTCATCACACAAGATGAACAACTTGGTACTGGCCACGCATTGCAGGTATCATGGGATGCGGTTGTAAAAACAGGCGCGACCCATTGTCTGGTCATTAATGGCGACACACCATTGGTGACGGTAGACGCACTGCATCGACTGACAAACGTCGCCGGGTGCTGCGATGTGGCATTCATGACGATCACCCCTCGTGACACCGGCGCATTTGGACGAGTTGTTCGTGACCCGGAACGCAGAATCACGGCGATCGTGGAAGCCAAAGACTATGATCTGAATAGACATGGCCCGGTCACTGGCGAGGTCAATGCAGGCGTGTACCTGCTCAAGATAGACACTATCGGACCGCTGCTTTCAAAACTCAAGAATGAGAATAAATCGGGCGAATATTATATCACGGACATTGTGGAACTGGCTGTCCAGGAAGGCTTGACTATTGACGGCGTCCAGTGCGGCGACGACATCAGCCTCATGGGTATCAATTCTCCGAGAGAACTGGTCACGGCGGAAAACACACTGCGCAGCCAGATCGTCAATGACCTGCTCGATGCAGGCGTGCTCATCCACAATCCGGAAACCGTCATCATTGGTCCCAAGGTTCGTGTCGAGCCGGGAGCAGAAATATTCGGCCACTGCGAAATTTACGGAAACTCAACCGTCGAAGCGGAAGCACATCTCGGATCGTACAACTACATCCTGAACTCGACCTTTGAGGGAGGAAGTGATATCCGCCAGTTCAATCACATTGAAGGCGCCATCGTGTGCAAAGGATGCCGTGTCGGACCGTATGCCCGCCTGCGCCCCGGTGCCGTGATGGAAAGGGATGCCCGTATCGGCAATTTCGTGGAGATGAAAAAAGCAACCCTGGGTGAAGGGGCCAAGGCGAATCACCTGACATATCTTGGTGATACCGAGGTCGGAGCAGGTTCCAATATCGGAGCCGGAACCATCACTTGCAACTACGATGGCAAAAACAAATTTCCCACCACGATTGGGGAAGGGGCCTTCATCGGCTCCAACACAGCATTGGTGGCCCCGGTCACCATCGGAAAAGACGCCCTTGTCGGAGCCGGATCAACCATCACGAAGGATGTCCCGGATGGACAGGGAGCCGTGGCCCGAGGCAGACAGATAAACATCAAACGCAGACTCAAGAAGTCTTGATTTGTTAAAAAAAAAGGACTAGATATACTCTATGGAACTTGTAGCCCAACTTGAAGAGAAATTTGACAAATTGTTGAGTGAAATTAACGATTTAAAAGAATATAACCAGCTATTGAGGGAAGAAGTCGAGACCGAGAAACAGACGCGTCAAGACATCGAATCTCGCATCGACACCTTGCTTGGAAAGATCCAAAACGAGCTGAAAGAATAGTGCGTTACGATGCCACGATACACGTTGACTCTGCTGGGACTCGAAATATCCTTCAAAACAGATGCGGATAACCCCCGCATTGAAGCTGCCCAAGCGTTCATTGAAAACAAGCACCAAGAGCTTGTTGCCGGAGCGGGTGACATCAGCAAGGAAAAATTGCTGGTCTATCTCCTTCTCAGCTTGGCGGATGACTATCTAGTCACTACAGACAAACTGGAGCGGCTGGAAACGAAGGTTGAAGAGATTTTAAAAAAGACCTCATAGAGACCCGTCCCGATACATGGACGGGACCAAAGGTCGGAAAGGATTTCCCCCTGGGGCGTGCGTGATGGTCTGGAGTGTTATTGAGCCAATACTCTGAAAAAGGGCGCCGACTCCAGTGAGCTGGTGAGCAAGCCCGGTATAACCGGGAAGCCTAAAGGTTCACGAGTCATGCCCACCTGGACATGCCAGGTTCAAAACAAACAGGCCACACGGCTCCCCGGGGATTTATAAAGCTCTCTGACCGGCAAAGAACGGCATTTTCAGAGCGCTATATAGTGACACTCCCCTTTCGTTAAAAATCCCCCTTCTTCACTCCTTCGCATAAGAGTACCTGTTGGTGTACTCTTCAAGTTGCATTGCGGCGTCAACAGACCGCCTAAGTCTGTCAACATACAATCAAGGAGTGACTCCATGTTAACCGAAATCGCCATGGTCGGCGGAGGAATTGCGGTCGGGCTAGGAACCGGCTTCATGTTCTTCAAATATATGTCGGACAAACAGATTTCAGACTCCAAGGGCCTGGCGGAGCGCATCGTCTCCGAAGCCAGAAAAGAGAGTGAAGCCTTGAAAAAGGAAACACGGCTCCAGGCACAGGACGAGATTTACAGCCAGAAAAAAGAGCTGGAACGGGATTTCAAAGACCGCGAAAGCCAACTCAAAAACGAAGAGAAACGGCTCCATTCAAAAGAAGAACGCCTTGATACCAAGCGCGAAAAAGTCGCTGACAAGGAAGCACAGATAGTCGAACTGGAAAAACAGCTCATCAAACAGGAAAAACATCTTGGCGACCTTGAGGAAGACCTGGAACACAAAGCCGATGAGCATGAACGAAAACTTCAGGAAATATCCGGTTTGACCGTTGAGGAAGCCAGGGAAGACCTGCTCAAGGAAATAGAATCACGGACCCGGCATGAAGCGGCCAAGATGATCCGCAGCATCGAGATGGAAGCCAAGGAAACCGCCAGTAAAAAGGCAAAAGAAGTATTGTCTCTCGCTCTGCAACGGTATGCCGGTGACTACGCCGGAGAACAGACCGTCACCGCAGTTGCCCTGCCGTCCGAAGACATGAAAGGCCGCATCATTGGCCGCGAAGGACGCAACATTCGCGCTCTGGAAGCCGCCACCGGCGTTGATCTGATTATCGACGACACCCCGGAAACCGTTGTTTTATCCGCATTCAGCCCGCTCAAACGGGAAATCGCCAAACAAGCACTCGAACGCCTCATTCACGACGGTCGTATCCACCCTGCACGCATTGAAGAAATCGTGAGCAAGGTCGAAAGCGAAATGGACACCAAGCTCAAGGAAATTGGCGAACAGGCCACCTTTGACGTTGGTGTTCACGGTATCCACCCGGAAGTCATCAACCTGCTCGGACGGCTGCATTATCGCACCAGCTTCTCCCAGAATGTCCTGCAGCACTCCATGGAAGTCGCATTCTTATGCGGCGTCATGGCGGCTGAATTGGGACTGAATGAAAAAGAAGCCAAGCGGGCCGGTCTGCTGCATGATATAGGCAAGGCCGTGGACCACGAAATCGAAGGACCACATGCCATCATCGGCGCGGACCTGGCCAAAAAGCATGGAGAATCCAAAGCGATTATCCACGCGATCGCGGCTCACCACGAAGACACACCGCCCATGACCATCCTTGCCAATCTGGTGCAGGCTGCGGACTCTCTGTCCGGCGCACGCCCTGGCGCACGCAAAGAACTGCTTGAAAACTACGTCAAGCGGCTTGAGGAATTGGAAGGCTTGGCAACCGGATTCGACGGGGTTCAAAAGGCCTACGCAATCCAGGCCGGACGTGAAATTCGAGTTCTCGTCGATTCTGACAGAATCGGTGATGAAAATACCTACGTCCTCTGTAAGGACATTGCCGAAAAAATCGAAAACAACATGACGTATCCCGGCCAGATTCGGGTCACGGTCATCAGAGAAAAACGCGCTGTCGGCTACGCAAAATAGACATCATACACGCACCCGGTCATCGACATGGCCGGGTGCGTTTTTCGATAAAGACCTGTCTCAAAGACAAATTCCTGATGCATATTATCATGGCATCATCGAGAAATTCCGGTATTCTACCATCACAGAACGATATCCCATGACGCACAAAACACGGGAAAAACACTCGGCAATGGGTCTCTTCCGGGACCAGCCACAGACACGGAATGGATACAAAACACGCAATGAACAAGCCCATTAACGTCACCCAGTCCCAGATGGGCGACACCGAATTTCGACGGTTCAGCGAACTCATTCACACAGAATTTGGCATCAAGATGCCACCGACCAAACGCGTGTTGTTGCAAAGCCGGTTTCAAAAACGGCTCCGTGCTCTTGGCATGGCTTCGTACAAGGAATATTGCGAATATGTCTTCTCCGAAAAAGGACGCGAAGAAGAACGATCTCACCTCATTGACGTGGTCACCACCAACACAACACATTTCTTCCGTGAGCCCAAACACTGGGATATCATGGACAGCGCAGTCCTGCCGGAACTCTGGAGCCGTGGCATTGGCCGCAACAGGGCATTGCGAATATGGTCTGCCGGATGCTCCAGTGGCGAAGAGCCATACACCCTCGCCATGGTCCTCCATGAGTGGCGCGCCACACATCACGGCTTCGATTTTTCCATTCTGGCGACTGACATTTCTCGCCAAATTCTGACTGAAGCGAGTGACGCTGTCTATGCCATGGAAAAAGTCGATGACGTTCCCATGCAGTACAAAAAAAAGTACATGCTCAAATCAAAGAGCAAGAAACTGGTCAAGATGGATGCAATTCTTCGCGACAAGGTCTCGTTTCAACGGCTGAACTTCATGGAAAATTTCAAATTGCCACATCCACAAGACATCATTTTCTGTCGCAATGTGGTCATTTATTTCGACCGCCCTACCCAGGCAACACTCTTTGCCAAATTCTGCAACAACCTGAAACCGGGTGGGTATTTGTTCATCGGTCATTCGGAAAGCTTGTCCGGGCTGACCCTGCCTCTCAAACAGGTTGCCCCCACGGTCTTTCAACGAGTATAATTTTTCCGCACCATTCACCCATTCACCCCACGCAACCGCCGTTTGTCACGGCCATTCACTGACAGGAGTCTCATGCGTATTCTGTTTCTCGGCGATATTGTCGGCATTCCCGGACGCACAGCCCTCAAAAAGTCTCTCGGTTCCATCAAGGAAAAACAATCCATTGATCTGATCTTCGTCAACGGAGAAAACGCCAGCGGCGGCTATGGGCTGAAAGCAAAACACGCCAAGGACTTCTTCAAGTCTGGCGTGGATGGCATCACCGGCGGCAACCATATTTGGAAATACAAAGACCTGTATTCCATGCTCGACTCGGACACACGCATTGTCCGTCCCCTGAACTATGCAGACCACCTGCCCGGCACCGGACTGCGCATCTTTGAAAAGAAGGGATTTCCGCCCGTGGCCGTCTTCAACGTCATGGGCCGAACATTCATGCCCCCCATTGACTGCCCCTTTGCGGCCATGGAAACGGCCCTGGATGCCCTGCCTGCGGACATCCCCATTCAACTTGTTGATTTTCATGCTGAAGCTACCGGAGAAAAAATCGCCATGGGCTATTTTCTGGATGGCAAAGTGTCCGCCGTGCTCGGCACGCACACCCACGTTCAGACCAACGATGCCAAGGTCCTCCCCGGAGGCACGGCGTATCTCACGGATCTCGGCATGTGCGGAGCCGTTGATTCCTGCCTCGGCATGAAGCCAGAAATCATTCTGGACCGATATCTGACGGGCCTGCCACGCAAACTTGAAGCCGCCTCTGGTCCAGGGATTTTACAAGGCGCGATTTTTGACTTAGATGAAACAACCGGCAACGCGGTTTCGATAACCACGTTCAAGCATAAATGACAGACCGTGAGACATTCAACACTTACGGGAAAAATGGGGAAAAACGTGAATATTTTTGACGAACTTAAATGGCGAGGGCTCATCAATCAGGTATCCGACGAAGACAAGGTGCGCGAATATCTCGACACCCCCGGAGCCTCCATGTATTGCGGCTTCGACCCCACCGCGGAATCCCTGCATATTGGGAACCTCGTGCCATTGCTCTGCCTCGTTCGCATGAAACGTGCAGGGCATAACCCGCTCTATCTCATGGGTGGAGCCACGGGGCGTATCGGCGACCCGTCCGGCAAGGACAAGGAACGTGAACTGTCCGATACCAATCTCATGGAAGAACGCCTTGAAAAAATCAAGGCTCAGGTTCGCCGCTTCGTGGAACGCAACACCGGCGATCGTCCAGATATCGTCAACAACTATGACTGGACCAAGGATTTGACCGCCATCGAACTGTTGCGCGACGTCGGCAAGCACTTCACCGTCAACTGGATGTTGCAGAAGGAATCGGTCAAAGGTCGCATCGGTCGCGAGGAAACCGGCATCTCCTATACCGAATTTTCCTACATGATCCTCCAGAGCTATGATTTCTATCATCTGTATAAAACCCGCAATTGCAGGATGCAGATCGGTGGCGGCGACCAATGGGGAAACATCACCTCCGGCTGTGAATTCACCCGGCGTCGTTCCGCGCACGAAGGCGAGCAGGCTGAAGTCTTTGCCTTGACCTTCCCGCTAATTACTACGGCATCCGGCAAGAAATTCGGTAAATCCGAAGGCAATGCGGTCTACATGAACGCGGAAATGACCTCGCCATACGCATTCTATCAGTATTTCGTGAATACCGATGATGCCGACGTCGTCAAATTTCTCAAGATCTTCACTTTCCTCGATCAGGAAGAAATTGCGACCTACGAAAAGTTGGTTGAAGAAGCACCGCACGAACGTGCTGCCCAAAAGAAACTGGCCGAAGAAGTCACGCGCATGATTCATGGTCAAATGGAATTGGATCGCGTTCTGGCCGCCACCGAAGCCCTTTTCGGCAAAGGCGATCTCAAGGCCATCGACCCGAGAACACTTCGTTCAGCCCTGGAATCCGCGCCCAACTTCCGCTATGCGCCCGGCGATGTTCCCGACCTTCCCCAAATGCTGGTTGACCTCGGTCTGGTCAAATCCAAGGGACAGGCCCGCAAGGATGTCAAAGGCGGCGGCGTCTACATCAACGGCGAACGTTTCGAAGAAAATCAGGAACTCGCTGATTCCGATTTCATCGCCGGAGAACTTCTTGTCATCCGCAAAGGCAAAAAGAACTACGGACTCATTACCAAAGGGTAACAGCAACCAACAGAACAGACTGAATGGCCACCTGAATCAGGTGGCCATTTTTATAGACATACTTTTTCAGATACACTTTATCACCCAAAGTCCCCCTTTCTCCTTCCTCTTTTTCTTCCCAATTCCGCTCTTTCTGCCCCCGGCCGCACCCCATAATACTTGACCTGACGCCCAAGAAGAGGCACACCCACGCCCATGAATGAAACGTTATGGATACTCTTCGCATTGGTGGACCTTTCCATGGTCCTGGTCGTCTATCGTCTTTTCGGACGCATCGGTCTTTTCGGCCTCATGGTTTTCAACCTGTTGCTTTGCAACATTCAGGTGCTGAAAACCGTTGAACTTTTCGGATTGACCACCACATTGGGCAACGTGCTTTATGCCAGCGTCTTTCTCTCCACTGACCTGCTCAGTGAATTCTATGGCAAAAAAGAAGCACGCAAAGGCGTTCTGCTCGGTTTCGTCACGCTAGTCATGATGGTGACCTATATGCAAATCGCCCTCTATTTTCAGCCGTCAGCCGATGACTTTGCCCAGCCTCATCTGTCCGCTCTCTTCGGATTCATGCCCCGCATCGCCCTGGCCAGCATGATGGCCTATCTCATCTCTCAATTGCACGACGTCTGGGCCTTCCACGCCATCAAAGCCCGAACCGGCGAAAAGCTCCTCTGGCTCCGAAACAATGCGTCTACCATGATAAGTCAGTTACTCGATTCCGCCATTTTTTGTTTCATCGCCTTCTGGGGACTCTTCCCCATGGACGTTTTCCTCGAAATTCTTCTGTCTACCTATGTGATCAAAATCGCGGTCGCAGGACTGGATACACCCTTCATCTATCTCGCTAAACGACTCTTCGCAGATCGACTCCAGGCTCCCAAAGAAGCATAAATTGCCTTCGGCGACTGGGGGAAAGGGAGAGACAAACCCTTTGAAAAGGGCTTTTTCTCTCCCTTTCCCCCAGACCCCCTATCTCTCTCTTTTCCTAAACTTTATATGTGCCTTCGGCAGGTGTGTGCGCTCGCGTGGGGGCATGGCTGTCGTGTATGGTGTGGAATGTCTCCGACGGCCAGAGAGGAACCTCTTGGAAGAGGTTCCCCTCTGGACTCCCTTCCAGAACTTTTTGGCGCGCCTTCGGCGAGGGCATCCGTTATCCATTGAGTGGGATTGAAGAAGGAGGGGATGGATATGAAAGAGGGAATGGGTAAAGAAAGAAGAGAGAAGAAGGGGAAATTACAAAATTAAAAACCCTTGCAAAAAATGCAATTTTTTACAACGTCTTTCCAAGAGCCGCACGAACTCACGCTGCCGACAGCTTCGAGCGAAGCGAGCGATAAAAAGTTTAGGAAAGTCCAGAGAACCCTTTTCAAAGGGTTCTTTGGTGGGTCCAGGGCAACGCCCTGGTCTCGCTGAAAGCGGCCCCCGGCAGGGCCGGTAGGGCCGGTAGAGTATAAAAAAAAGGCGAACGGTGAGGTTCGCCTTTTTTTATTATTGGGAGAGTGTTTTCTTTTTGAGGAGTGGCTTTTTGATGCCATGCTTGGCGAGGATCGCTTTCATGCCATCGGTGGATGATGGCGTCCCGTAGTGGAGCACTTGAACACGATGCCAAGTTGAACCT
Organism: Pseudodesulfovibrio sp. JC047; assembly: GCF_010468615.1. Taxonomy (NCBI): domain Bacteria; kingdom Pseudomonadati; phylum Thermodesulfobacteriota; class Desulfovibrionia; order Desulfovibrionales; family Desulfovibrionaceae; genus Pseudodesulfovibrio; species Pseudodesulfovibrio sp. JC047. The sequence goes on from NZ_WUEH01000017.1 coordinate 24,492, forward strand.
TTGGCTTCGCCTGCGGCGACCGTGGCACGCAATCCAGCGGCAACGAGGGCATCGCGGAGCTTTGCAGCCATGTCGGCTTTTTTGAAAGACGCAACCTGATAGACATAGTCATAGACCTGTTCGCCGGACTTGGCCGTGGCCGGATCAAACGCTTCGGGCTTGATAGGACTTTTGACAACGGGCTGCTTTTTCGGTGTGACAGGCTGCTTTACGGACTTGGCGGGCACCGGTTTCGGCTCTGGCTGATCCATGACCTGTTGCGTCGGTGTGGACAAACGATCTGCATAGTCCAACTCTTCGAGTTCGAGCACTTTTGGTGCTGCCAATTCATCTGCCTGCGAACGCTCTGCGGACGGCATGATCTGCTGAAGCGGCGGGACATCTGCTTCGGGGCGATATCCACGTCCGATGAGAATTCCCATGACAAAGAAAAAGGTTAATGCGAGAACTCCGGCTCCAACGGCACTAATCAGGCCTGAAAGAGACAGGGAAAAGGCATAGGTCTTCTTGGTCGCGTTGAGCTTGGGGACTTTGACCTTGTATTTCGGTTCTTTTTTTTCCGCCATAATTCTACATCGATTCCGGGGCGTTCACTCCGAGTAATCCCAGTCCATTCTTGACCACCATTGCCACACAATTCAGTATCATCAATCGAGCTCCCGCCACATCGGCCTCGGCAGAGAGCACATGACAATTGGTATAGTATCTGTGGAGCTTTGATGCAAGCTCTTGCAAATATGTTGCGATCACATTTGGACTTTGCGTGCGGGCAGCGGCCTCGACAGCATCCGGATACAGATCAAGATGCTGTAAAATTTCCATGTCGTACTTCGTGTTGAGCAAAGCCAGGGACTCTGAAGACAGAGATGCCGAAGCAATGCCGGCGTCAGCGGCCTTCTTGTTCAGGGAACAAATACGGGCGTGGGCGTACTGCACGTAATAGACCGGATTGTCCATGGTCTTCTGCTTGACCAATTCCAGATCGAAATCGAGCTTGGAGTCGGACTTGCGGGACAGGAACATGAATCTGGCGGCATCGGAACCGACTTCGTCCACAACGTCCTTGAGGGTCTCGAACTGCCCGGCCCGGGTGGACATGGCAATAGGCTGACCATCCCTGAGCAGGTTGACCAGATTGACCAAAATGACGTGAAGACCACCTTTTTTGCCAAGAGCCTCGCAGGCCGCCATCATGCGGGGAATGTAGCCGTGATGGTCCGCACCCCAGATATCAACGACGGTGTCGAAACCACGTTTGAACTTGTTGTCGTGATAGGCGATATCAGACGCGAAATAGGTGGTGTCACCGTTTGATTTACGAAGCACACGGTCCTTGTCGTCGCCCAGTTCGGTGGACTTGAACCAAAACGCGCCGTCCGCCTCGTAACCCATGCCGGACGCGGTCATGTCCGCAAAGGTTTCATCGACTTTGCCATCGGTGACCAAAGATTTTTCGGAAAACCAGACATCGTGACGCACGCCGAACGCGGCCAGATCCTGCTTGATTCCTTCGAGAATCACGTCCTTGCCGTAGACCTTGCAAATTTCGGTTGCCTCGGCCTCATCCATCTCCAACAGATCGGAATGCTTGGCCATGACGTCACGGGCGATGTCAATGATGTAGTCACCCTTGTAGAAATCCGTGGGTTCGGGAACATCGTGCCCGGCGAGCTTCCGCGCACGATACAGAATGGAACCACCCAAAATGAGCATCTGACGACCAGCGTCGTTGATGTAATATTCCGCTTCGACGTCGTACCCGGCCTTTTCCAGAATACGTGTCAGGGAATCGCCCAATGCCGCACCTCGACCATGGCCAATGTGCAGCGGCCCGGTGGGATTGGCAGAGACATATTCGACCTGAATCCGGGTGCCGTTGCCCATGGTGGATGTTCCGTATGCGGCACCGGCTTCGGTAACCACACTCACGGTTTCCTGCCAGAACGTCGGGGCAAAGGTGAAATTCAGAAAGCCGGGTCCGGCGATCTCGACTTTTTCAATCAGGGAATCGTTGTCAAAGGCCCCCTGAATATCTTCGGCAATTGCGCGTGGAGCCTTTTTGGCCTGCTTGGCAAGCATCATGGCGACGTTGGCCGACATATCACCGAACTTCTTGTCTTTTGGCGGTTCGATAACCGTCTTTTCCGGCCATTCCCACCCGAAACTCTCCAGCACTTTCTTGAGTGCCTCTTCCAAATGTATCTTTGCTCTCATGAGTATATATTCTCCTTAAACTGGCTTTGTGAGGCTGGAACTAGCACGTTTGAGGACGCAATCCAAGCGGAGATACACGACCACTCCCGGCTGGAATAGACAAATTCCCTAGGACCTGAACTGCGGTAGGGTCCGTCGTATCGATTCAGGCACCATGTTCAGGACCACTCGTTCAATGGCCTGCTGGTGCCGATGGTAGACCAACCCGAGCACAATGATGGCCACGCCCACGCCACTGAGGGCAAACGCGAAAAGCAGTTCGTTTTCAAAGACGTCATAGGCAAGGTGGCCGAGATACAGACATACCCCAAATCCACCGAAAATGATGAAGACACGCCGCTGAACAAGAATCGAGACACCGATCAATCCAAGATTCAGACAGACATAGACAAATCGTCCAAGTTCCGTCTCGCTGTCCATGAATGTCAGACCGCCCCAAAAAGCGAACAATCCGAACAGGTAGCCCCAAAATGCGAAATCCTTTTCCGTGCGCCGATCCACCAGAAAACTGCCGATCAGCATTGTCAGGCCGAACCAGATAGAGACGATCTTGCGGTGTTCCCATGAAAAATCAGAACCATACAGAACAGACGTCAAATCCATGGACATGAACCAGAGACTGAACGCGATCGGCAGTGTAATAAACGGAAAACGGAACCACTTCAGCGCGACGAGTCCCGCCAGAACAGTGCCGACCTCCATGACAAACCAGCCGCTCCTGACCCATTCATAAAAATCGGAATAGCTGCCCGGCTCATTCCAGCCCCACCACCCTGTCATTTCCTGAATCCCGTATATCGCCATGGGTGTCATGCAGACGGCGGCGGTTATCAGGATGCCGCCGGGGATGGTCTGCCCCTTGCGCGTCCACAGCCACCGACCGGAAAGGACAAAGGCTCCGGCATAGATCAATGCCACGGCCAAATGGCCGCTCCCGCCAAGGGCTTCCCAGGCCGAACTCACATACAACGTCATGGCCCCGATAATAATGAGTCCCCCCAGATAGGAAAGGACATGGGCAACGGACAGCGACGGGCTGTCGGCGTATCTGGTCTGAAACGCCGCAATCAGGGCATCACGTACTTCGGGAGCGATCACTCCGGTCTCAGCCGCCCAATCAAGATCCTTGCGTGAAAATTTCATTGGTCTCCTCCGAAACAGACTCCATTCAGCACACGGTACGACAAACACCCATTCGTGTACACCGCAGAGACATTCTCTCTGCAAAGAGAATGGTATGCTCCGCAATCACACAAGGCTCTCGCGCAGCACGGCGACCAAACCAACCATGGAGCTCGACCGTTCAGGCAGTCTTATGCGTTGTCTGAAATCGCGGCCAGCTTGCGCTGAGCCGTCATGTTTGTCGGATTCAAGGCAACGGCATTCTCGAAAAGAGGCACGGCCTTGTCGTATTCACGCAGTTCGTAAAAAAGCAGCCCCATATTCATGGAAACCACCTCACTGACCCGATAAAAATCCGGATTCTTTTGCAGGGCATTTTCAAAACACTTGGCCGCCAGCGTGCGCTCGCCCCCGTCCAGATAGGCCATACCCGTGTTGTAAAACAACCCTTCGTCATCCGGTGAAATCCGCAATGCCCGGATATAATTCTCGATGGCCTCTTTCCATTTTCCCTGACCACGAAGCGCGATGCCAAGCTTGTTGAAAAGCGTAATATCACTCCTGTCCAGCCGCTTTCCCTTGGCCTCCAGAACCTGCCGCAAATATTTTTCGGCCATCCGAGGTGACGCCTGCTGAACCGCTTCCGAAATATTTTCGACCACGGAACTGATAAGACTCATGGCCTCAGTGGTTGCGGCCTCGACCGCCTGGTCGAAATACTTTTCCGCCAGCTCCATCTTCTTGCGGTGGACGTAAATCTTCCCGATATCCGTCTTGCGCTCGGCATTGAGCGGACTCAATTTATCGAGCTTTTTCATGTATTCGAGCGCTTTTTCCTCGTCCAATTTCTTGTAGACACCGACCAGTTTCTTGATCGGTTCCAGATACAACTTCGAGTTGTCATGCGCCCGATGAAAGCACTCAAGGGCCTTTTTCGGGTCGCCCTGCGAAAGGAAAACGTCCCCTTTGAGCATCAGTCCGGCAGGGCTTTCGGGTTTGAGCCGCAAAATCTTGTCGGCGATCTGCATGGCATCCATGAACTTGCCAGCGGCAAGGCACCGCTTGCCAATGGACATATATTCGCTCAATTTCCCCTGCGGCTGGACGGTGAACGCCATTTTTTCGATGATATTATTGATGGACGCGGGCTTTGAGATGACATTATTCACGCCGATTTCATAAAAATACGCGATGTTTTCCCGCTTGGTTTCGCCAACCAAAACCACTATTTTCAAATTGGGCAAAACCCGTTTGAGGGTAATTATCGTATCAGTGCTGGGCCGTCCGGCCAGAATGCGTTCGATAAAAACAATCGTATCAACCGATCGTTTTTCCAGTTCCTGTATCTTTTTCAGTCCCTGCTGCACGCCTTCGTAGGCAAAAAGACAATTTCTTTTTGTGCCAAGAACTTTGAAAAGGGTGGTGGCAAGTGTCTTCTTGAAAAGCTGATCCTCAGTGATAAGGACAACACTCCCACTCAATTTCGAAAAAAAATCATACACGATCGAGTCGTATTTTCCCGCCATACTTTCCCCATAAACCAAAAAAACTGCATCACAAAAGCCCTTACCACCGGCTCCACAGGGTGAAACCAAAAGGTAAATTGACATAAAAAAATCGTATTGAAAACAAGAAAGAGGTGGTTAACGGTCTATAAAATATGAATATCACCTGGTTCAGGTAAAAGAACCTTCATATCCGTCACGCCGTTGGCCCGTGCGCGGATCACCGCTTTTCGTTCGCGCCTGACCGTGCGTTGCAAATGTACCAATGCACAGGCTTTAGCCCCGGCCTTGCGTGCAAAATCGACGGAAGCGGTCACACTTCCATGCCCGACATGCTCCGGCTCCAGGGTATAGGACTCATGGACAACCAGATCACTCCCCGACGCCAACGCCAGCGTATCGGCGGTGGATTGGCCGTCTCCCGAATAAAAAAGCGATGTCTTCTGATCGTCAAGTCGAATGGCCTGACACGGCATGGCATGGTTGGTCATGGCAAAACGAAACCGAAAACCAGCGTGTCTGAAGTCCTGTCCCGGATCACATTCCACAAAAAAAATACCAAATTGTGCCCGGGCCATGGCATTGGAATACGCCATTTCCATCAATCGCGTCACGCGGGACTCGATCCCGGACGGCCCGAGAATGGTCAACCGTTTGGTCCGACCCTCCTCAATGGAACGAACCAACAAGGCTGGAAGACCAAAATAGTGGTCTCCGTGAAAATGTGAAATATACACCGCATCCAGGGCGAGTGGATTGTCGGCCATCCCCCAAAAAGCGCAGGCAGCCGTAAATCCGCAATCAAGCAGGACCGACGACCCGCCGGAATGGACCAACAGGGACGTATTGGGCACGGTTTCATCAAAAGCCTCGCCAACTCCGGCAAACGTCACTCGCATGAAAAAAGCTCCGAATCTGAATGTTCATACATGCGAATGGTTATTACCTGAAAAACAGCTTTGGGCAAGGGGCAGAGAATTATTTATCATCATCCCTGTTTCGAACGTCGTCACGCCACAAGTTCAGCGGAGCATAACACCCCTGTCCCGCGTGCTGAGACCGGCGGACCTGCTCGCCCATTTCCGGGTCAAGCATGAGACCACACATGTACCGCCCTTTTTCTTCATCCCAAAAAAGGTCGGGGCATCGGCGCATGTATCCATATTTGCGGTGTGATTCCATACACGGGTCCTGAATGCAGCACCATCCGCATCCGACGCAAGGCTTGGACATATTCACTCTCCTGATTCGTCTCACCCCGCGATACCCGTGGCCGAAACAAATGGCAAGAAAGACACTTGACATTTCTCGTGATCGTTCCGATTCTCTCATCATCCGAGGCCAAGCGGTTTGTACTTTTTTTTGGGCACTCGATCCGCCAAGAAATTGGTATCCATATGCAAAAAGAATTGGACCATATGGTTTTCACCCAGTATTTTTGCAAAAAAATGGAGCTTCATATCATGACTATATTCACGCAATCCGTTCCTTTCTACAAAATGCAGGGATGTGGAAACGATTTCGTTGTTCTCGACAACCGGGAACTGGGCGTCCCCGTCTCCGACATGGGGGCATGGGCAAAAGCGATCTGTGCCCGGGCCTTTGGCGTGTATGCGGACGGACTGTTCTTTCTCGAAAATTCGAATGATCCGACCCTTGACTACCGTTGGCATTTCTACAACTCGGACGGCTCCCGCGCAGAGATGTGCGGCAACGCCTCCCGCTGTGCGGGCAAACTTGCCCACGCCATCGGACTGGCTCCGGCCAACCACACCTTTGGCACCGATGCCGGTCCCATCTCGGCTTCGGTCCTGCTCGACGGCCCGGACGCCGGACGCGTCAAGGTCCAGCTCACACCGCCACGAGCCACCAAAACCAACATTTTACTGGATATGGGCACAGAAACACTGACCGCGCACTTCACCGACACAGGCGTGCCCCACGCCGTGGTCTTCGTGGACGACGTCGCGGCCCTCGACATCATGGACCTCGGTGCAAAAATCCGTCACCACGCGGCCTTTGCCCCTGCGGGAACCAATGTCAACTTTGCGCAGGTCATCGATAGAAACACCCTGCTGCTGCGCACGTATGAACGGGGTGTCGAAGCTGAAACCTATGCCTGCGGAACCGGTGCCGCTGCCACGCAAGTATTGGCCCACACCCTCGGCCTGACGGATGATGTCGCCAACCTGACCACCTCGGCCGGAGAAGTGCTGACCATCTTCCTGAACGGAGAAACTGTTTTTCTACAGGGCGCTGCGGAACTGACGTTCCAGGGCGAACTGTATCTCGGGCCGCTGGGGTTGTCCTTGTAAAAACCTCCACAGACACCCCGGCACACAGAAAACGCGCCCCCAATTCATTGGAGGCGCGTTTCTTTTTCATGACAGCCGAATTCCCGCACGCGGGTTCGGCATGGGGGCATTCGTTCTACAACAGCCGTCGGGCTATCTCGGTCGCGGCCCGCCGTCCCGCACCCATGGCAGAAATGACCGTGGCCGCACCAGTGACGATATCGCCACCGGCAAAGACATTGGGAATCGAGGTTTCGCCGGTTTCAGCATCGGCCTGAATATAACCCCACTGATTCAAGGCAAGGTCCGGCGTCGCGTCCAGCAAAATCGGATTGGGCCGCGTGCCCACGGCAATGATCGCCATATCGCACGGGACCTGTTCGGTCGCACCCTCAATACAAATCGGCGAACACCGACCGGAATCATCCGGTTCTCCAAGTGCCATTTTCTGAACGGTCATACCCTTGAGTCGTCCCTGGTTGTCCCCATGAAAGGACACCGGGCCACACAAACAGCGCAACCGGACGCCTTCTTCCACCGCGTGCTGAATCTCTTCACGCCGGGCAGGCATTTCCTCCTCCGAACGACGATACACGATCGACACTTCATTGGCTCCCATGCGAAGCGCGGTCCGGGCGGCATCCATGGCCACATTGCCCGCACCAAGCACCACCACTTGTCGTGCTGAATACGCCGGAGTGTCGTAGTTGGGGAATTCATAGGCATGACCAAGATTAACGCGAGTCAGGTACTCGTTGGCCGAAAACACGCCAACCAGATTTTCACCTGGCACGTTCAGGAATCGGGGCAGCCCGGCTCCCACTCCCACAAACACGGCCTGATACCCGTCATCGAACAAATCCTGAATCGTGACGGTCTTGCCGCCCACCCAATTGGTACGGAATGTCACGCCGAGTGCTCGCAGACCATCCAGTTCCCGACTGACCACGGACTTGGGCAACCGAAATTCCGGAATACCGTACACCAGCACTCCGCCCGGTTCGTGCAAGGCTTCATAAACATCCACTGAAATACCACGTGTCGCCAGATATCCGGCCACGGTGAGCGAAGACGGTCCGGCACCAATACAGGCGACCTTCACCCCTTCCTGCTCCGAAGCACAGGTCGGCACATCGGCCACGGCCTCACACGCGGAGGTTGCGGCGTATGTATCCGCCACATACCGTTCAAGACGACCAATGGCCACTGGCTCATACTTTTTGCCAAGGATGCACTTGCCTTCGCATTGGGTCTCCTGCGGACACACCCGCCCACAGACTGCGGGCAACGAATTGGTCGAACGAATTACCTTGTACGCTTCGTCAAGCTCATCATCCACCAGATGGGCAATAAATCCCTTGATGTCGATATTGACGGGACACCCTTCCTGACACAACGGTTTCTTGCATTGCAGACACCGTTCCGCCTCTACAAGTGCCTGTTCCCGGGAATAGCCGAGCGCGACTTCCTTGAAATTCTTTCCCCGTTCCAGCGGATCCTGGTGTGGCATGGGGGTCCGGGCACGGACCTTTTTCTTCTTATTTTCCGCCATGGCAGTGACACTCCCTGCTGAACTGTTTCATGGACTCCCCTTCCTGTTCCTTGAACTGCCACAATCGGGCCTTCAATTCTCCAAAATCCACAGCCTGTCCGTCAAATTCGGGACCATCCACACAGGCGAACCGAGTCTCGCCGCCAACCGTACATCGACACGCGCCACACATGCCGATTCCGTCTACCATAATGGAATTGAGAGACACCGTGGTTTTGGTACCAAACGGCTTAGTCACCCGGCAGACCGCTTCCATCATGGGAACCGGACCAACGGCGACCACTTCGGCCACTTCGTCTTCGGTTTCGAGAATATCCTGCAATACCTCGGTGACAAACCCCTTGTGCCCGGCACTGCCATCATCGGTGGCAATACGGACCTCGGGACAAAGCGACGACAATTCGGAACAAAAAAGCAGCAGATCCTTGGACCGCGCACCAATGATCGCGATCACCCGATTGCCCACGGCGGCGTGTCCCTTGGCAATATGGTGCATGGCGGCAATACCGGTTCCACCGCCCACACAGACTACCGTGCCGGATTTCTCGATATGGGTGGGATTGCCGAGCGGTCCACACACATCCAGAATCTGGTCACCCTGCTCAAAAGTATTCAACTCGGCAGTGGTTTTGCCAACCACTAGATAGACGATGGTGATCGTTCCATTGTCCTTGTCACAATCCGCAATGGTCAAAGGAATACGTTCACCGTTTTCCGACGTCCGAAGCATGACAAAATTCCCGGGCAGGGCCTTTTTCGCAACCTGAGGAGCATCAATAACCATCAATGTGGTTTGGCCAGGAATCAATGCTTCCTTGACTAAAATTTCGTAACCCATTTCCATTTTTCTCGCGTGTTGAAGTGACTCTTTTCGACCGCTCCAAAAGATCTTCGGAACAATCAGGTTTCTGCTAGTAGCGTCTTCGGGGCAGGGTTGTCAAAAACCGTCCAAAAGAGTAGCCTATCGGATCTGAATGGTGAGAACAGGTGCCACTTCCCATGGATGGGAAGCGGAGAGCCACGGGTCCCTCTGGGTTGAGCGGGGTAAAAACCCCAGGGACGACCGGGCTGCGACAGAATGTCACGGCCTTTTTTGTCCGCAAAAAAGGTCGACAACCACACCGGAGCAATTGGCCGTGCGCATCGAAGGCCACGCAACAGCACTGTATCGACGGACATCGGCTCTTGCTGAAAAGCAGCCTGTCCGCAAGCAGGAACCGCCACAGGCGACGACAAAGACCACGTCTTTCGGTTTTCGGCTGGGCAAGTTCGGCCTGGACTTTCAACAGCAGAAAACCACACTCGACCCCTCTTTTTCTCACACGCCGTCACCAGACACCCTGACAGCCCGGGCCTTCAATGCCGAGGCCGAAGTCGAGACACTCCGCGCCTCTGTCGGAATGGACGGGGCGTCCTATCGCAATCAAAATACCGACGCCGCACCCACCTCCTCCATCTCGCACACCCGCATCAGGACCGCTTTGTCGGCCTATGCCCGAAACGCCGCGCCAACCATGCCGTCTCCCGGGGCCATGCTGGCGAGTGTGGTCTAGGGTTCCCATTGCCTTGAGCCTCGCTTTGGCATAGGTTCTCCCATCATGAATTCTCCGACCCCGTCCCCCCGCGAGCTGCTTTCGTCCGTCTTCGGTTTCACCGATTTCATCGGACTCCAGGAACCGATCATCGACAACACCATGCGTGGCGGCGATTCGCTGGTCCTCATGCCCACAGGCGGCGGCAAATCGCTGTGCTACCAAATCCCGGCCATGTTGCTGGATGGTATCGGCATCTGCGTTTCCCCACTCATCGCCCTGATGCAGGACCAGGTCCAAGGCCTGACCCAGATGGGCGTCCGCGCGGCCTGTCTCAATTCATCATTGGACCCGAACACGGCCTACGACATTGAACAGATGGCACTCAACGGTCAGTTGGACCTGTTGTACGTGGCCCCGGAACGGCTGTGCAGACCAAATTTTCTCGATTTTCTCTCCCGGTGCAATCCCTGCCTGTTCGCCATTGACGAAGCGCATTGCGTCTCTCAGTGGGGTCATGACTTCCGGCCAGAATACACCCAGCTTTCCGTACTCAAAGAGCGGTTTCCACAGGTGCCCCGACTGGCCCTGACCGCCACGGCAGACACACCGACGCAGGCGGATATCGTCCGCAACCTGCAACTGGAACAGGCCGAGGTCTTTGCCACCGGATTCGACCGCCCCAACATCAGGTATACCGTGGTTCCCAAAAAGAACGCCACGGCCATGCTCAAACGGTTCATCGAGGATAACCATCCGAACGACGCGGGTATCGTCTATCGACTCAGCCGAAAAAAAGTCGATAAGACAGCCGAATTTCTCCAAAAGAACGGATACACCGCCCTGCCGTATCACGCGGGCATGTCCGCCCAGGACCGCGCCGCCAATCAGAACCGCTTCATGCGGGAAGAGGGCGTCATCATGGTCGCCACGGTCGCCTTCGGCATGGGTGTGGACAAACCGAACGTGCGATTCGTCTGTCATCTGGAACCACCCAAGTCCCTTGAAGCCTATCATCAGGAAACTGGACGCGCCGGACGCGACGGCCTACCCGCATCCGCGTGGATGTGCTTCGGAATGCAGGATGTGGCTGTCCTGCGATCCATGATCGACTCGGGAGAGGCGGACAACACCAGAAAACGCATCGAACACGCCAAACTCAACTCGCTGTTTGCCTTTCTGGAGACTGCGACCTGCCGCCGTCAGGCCCTGCTCGCCTATTTCGGCGAACACATCGACCCCTGCGGCAACTGCGACAACTGTCTCAATCCGGTCGAGACATGGGACGGCACCGAAGCCGCGCAAAAGGCACTGTCCAACATCTTTCGCACCGAACAACGATTCGGCGTCAATTATCTCGCACAGGTCCTTGTGGGCAAGGAAACCGACCGCATCACCCGGTTCGGGCACCATCGCGTGTCCACCTTCGGCATCGGCACGGAACTCACTCAGGACCAATGGAAATCCGTGTATCGCCAACTCCTGGCCAGTGGGCTGGTGTCCGTGGACCTCGACCGATTCAATGCCCTGACACTAAACGCCCACTCCTGGCCCGTGCTCAAAGGTCAGCAAACCGTCCGGTTCCGCACCGACCCGGTCCTGCCCCGCAAGTCCAAAAAGAAAAAACGGGCGGTCGTGGCCAGCGAGGTCCTCACCTCATGGGAAAGCGAAACCCTGTTTGACACGCTCCGGGATCTACGACTTCTCGTCGCCGAAGAACAAGGCGTGCCTCCCTACGCCATTTTTCCGGACAAGACGCTGCTGGAATTCGTCCAGTACCGTCCACAGGACCTCGACGAGTTGGGCCTCATGTCCGGTGTTGGTCAGGTCAAACTCGATCGGTTCGGTGATCGCTTCCTGACCGCATTGACCGCCCATGAATCCGAACACGGACGACCGGCGAATGTCGCGGCCATCCCGGAGGAACGGATTGATCGCCGTGACAAGAAACAGGCGCAAAAAAGCACCTTTTCCAACACGGCACAGACATCACTCGACCTGTTTCTGAAACTTCAGGACATCGATCTGGTCGCCGAAGAACGCGGTCTCAAGCCGTCGTCAATCTGGCGACACCTGACACAGGCTGTAGAATTTGATAAAATCGAATATCGAACGGTTATCAAACTGCCCGAGGATGAGATAGAAACCATCACACTCACGCTCAAGGCCTTTGAAAAACAAGGAATCAGCTCATTGACTCCGACCTTCGAAGCCTTGGACGCACGCTATCCATTCGACCTTCTCAGACTTGTCAGATCGTCCTTGTAAACAAAATTGAATTCTCGCTTGCAAAATGTGCCTTCTGTGCGCAGTATGTGCACCAACCATTGAGAAGGATTATCAACGATGAAGAAAGTTCTGGTACAAATCAACGGAATGCATTGCGCGGCATGTTCTGGCCGTATCGAACGCACGGTCAGCGGTATGGACGGCGTTGCATCGGCCAGCGTGAACCTGGCCGCAGAGACACTCAATCTGACGTATGAGCCCGAAACGATCTCGGCCGAGGCCATTACGGCACGCGTCAAGGAACTCGGCTTTGAAGCCATATTCCCCGTGGAAAACGGATTGGAAACCCTGAACCTCGCTCTCGCCGGAATGCATTGCGCGGCCTGCGCCGGACGCATCGAACGGACAGTCGGAGCCCTATCAGGCGTGGAAAGTTCCGCAGTCAACCTCGCTGCCGAGACCGGAAAATTTGCCTTTGACCCGTCTGCCATTTCCCGCCGGGATATCCGACAAGCCATCACGGATGCTGGATTCACCTCGGACGTCCAATCGGACACGGTTGGGCTATTCGAATCCCGACGCAAAAAGGCCGAACAGCGACTCGCCACGCAAAAAAAGGCCCTGATTCCCGCGTTCCTGTTCGCCCTGCCCCTGCTAATTCTGTCCATGGGACACATGTGGGGAATGCCGTTGCCCACATTTCTTGATCCAACACACGCCCCGGCCAATTTCGCGCTTGTGCAGTTGCTGCTGACACTGCCCGTGATCTGGTCCGGTCGGAATTTCTACCTTCAGGGGGTTCCCGCCCTGTTGCGCGGCGGCCCGACCATGGATTCTCTCGTTGCCATGGGAACCGGCGCGGCCTTTCTGTATTCCCTCTGGAATACCTTCGCCATCGTCGCGTCCATTGGTGATCCTCATGTCCATGCCATGGATTTGTATTATGAATCCGCCGCCGTACTGATCGCCATGATTTCCACTGGCAAATATTTCGAGGCCCGGTCCAGACTCAAGACCTCGGACGCCATCCGCGCACTCATGCAGTTGACGCCGGATACCGCCACCCTGCTGACCGATGGCGAACAGTCGTCCATTCCGGTTGACGAAGTAGAAGCCGGAGACCTGCTGCTCATCAAACCCGGAGAACGTATTCCAGTGGATGGCGAAATCGTGAACGGTCGGTCCTCGGTCGATGAATCCATGCTCACCGGCGAACCCATGCCCGTGGGCAAAGACATCGGCGACACCGTGGCCGGAGGGACACTCAACACCCACGGCGCATTGACCATGAAGGTCACCCGCGTGGGAGAAGACACCGTCCTGTCCCGCATCATCAAGCTCGTTCAGGAAGCGCAAGGGTCCAAGGCCCCCATCGCCAATCTGGCCGACACCATCAGTTTCTATTTCGTCCCCACGGTGATGCTCATCGCTTTGGTGGCCGGACTGTCCTGGTACTTTATCGGCAACGCGAGCTTCCCGTTCAGTCTGCGCATCTTCGTGGCCGTCATGGTCATTGCCTGCCCCTGCGCCATGGGACTGGCCACGCCGGTCTCCATCATGGTCGGCACCGGACGCGGCGCACAGCTCGGTGTGCTCATCAAGTCCGGCCAGGCATTGCAGGAAGCTGGCACACTGGATACCGTGATTTTTGACAAGACCGGCACCCTGACTCATGGTCGGCCCGAACTCAGTGCCATCACCATGGTTCGCGGCACCATGGCACAGACCGAGGCCATCTATCTGGCGGCCGCAGCCGAAAGTCAGTCCGAGCACCCTCTGGCACAGGCCATTGTCCGCTATGCCAAAGACAAGAAACTCGAATTCCCGGCACCCAATTCCTTTGAAGCCATTCCAGGCCGAGGGATCAAGGCAACCATTGACTATAGAGAAATCCTCATAGGTAACTGGGCCTTCATGGAAGAGCACGGGCTTGGTTTCGGGGAAGACGGTATAGCGCGAGAGGCCGTCGGCCATTATGAACAACAGGGCGCAACCGTGGTCTACTTTGCCTCGGAAAACAAATTGAATGCCCTGTTCGCCATTGCCGATGAAATGCGTGACGAAACCCCGGACGTTGTCGCCCGACTCAAGGCCGAAGGATTGACCCCGGTCATGCTGACTGGCGACAACGAAGCCAACGCCCGTGTTGTGGCGGACCAGGCTGGTATCGAAACCGTGATCGCCGGCGTCATGCCCGACCGCAAGGCCGAAGAGGTCGTTCGACTCCAAAAAGAAGGACACAAAGTCGCCATGGTGGGTGACGGTATCAACGACGCCCCGGCTCTGGCCCAGGCAGACATTGGCATCGCCATGGGTTCCGGCATTGACGTGGCCGTGGAATCCGGCGACGTGGTGCTCATGAAATCGAATCTGCACGGCCTGCTCACCGCACTCAAATTGTCAAAGGCCACCATGACAAATATCAAGGAAAACCTATTCTGGGCATTCGCCTTCAACGTCATCGGTATCCCCGTGGCCGCAGGTGTGCTGCACATCTTTGACGGCCCGACCCTGAATCCCATGATTGCGGGCACGGCCATGGCCATCAGTTCGGTCACCGTGGTCTCAAACGCCTTGCGACTGCGCTTTTTCAAAGGATAAGAAAACACGTTCTCATGGTTTTCTCTCGTGTGGTTCGGAACAGACTCACCTGTTTCGAACCACACATTTTTTCAATCCTCCGACAACGCGACACCATATCAAACAGAATTTTTGCATCGCTCCGGTACAAAAATCGGGATCGGGATATTGATTTTCTTGCCTAACAGCAAAAAAACACACACAATCAGACAGACACCATGATCAGCTTCAAAGTGCTGGTCATATATCCACAGAAACAGGCCGTCAGACCGTCTTCGAAGCCGTTTTTTTCAACGACTCCCAGCGTGTTCGAACCTTTTTCTCAACCAAGGAGAACCCCATGCCCACCATCACCGTCACAGGCATGAGCTGCCAACATTGTGTCGCATCCGTTACCCAGGCTCTGGAAGCCCTGGGAACCAAAAACGTCACCGTTGATCTACTTTCCGGCGCAGTGACCTTTTCGGAAAATCCTTCACTCTCCCCAGAAGCGGTGAAGGAAGCCATCACCAAAATAGGATTCGAAGTGGTTGCATATCGTGACATCTAATAAAACTCTCGGCTCGATCTGTGCCCTGCTCGCCACACTGGTCTGGTCCGGCAACTTCATCATCGCACGCGGTCTCGGCGACGTCCTCCCTCCACTCACACTCGCGACACTGCGCTGGGCAACAGCCTCGATTGTCCTCCTGCCATTCACGGCGCACATCATGTGGCGTGAACGCGCGCTGCTCCGCACGCACTGGAAGCACCTGTTCATCTCGGCCATGTTCGGCGTGACCATTTTCAACTCATTCATCTACAAGGCGGGCCACACCACCGAAGCGTTGAACCTTTCACTCATCGCCACCACCACACCCGTTTTCGTGGTCATTCTCTCACGCATCTATTTCGGGGAAGCGATCACCCGATTCCGGGCCATGGGACTGCTGGTGTCCATTTCCGGAATCGTTCTGCTGGTCACCCGAGGCCAACTCCAGGTTCTCCAGGACCTGTCCTTCCATGAAGGCGATCTCTGGATGTTGGGAGCGGGTTTTCTCTGGGCAGTCTATTCCATCCTCCTCCAGAAAAAGCCCAAAACCATCAATCCTTACGCGTATCTCGAAACCACATTTATCATTGGTCTGATCCCGCTGATCTTCGGCGCGTTCATCGAGCAATCCATCAGCCCGCAATTCAGCTGCACCCCGACAATCATCGGGTCTGTCCTGTATATCGGTATCGGAGCATCCCTGATCGCCTACGTTCTCTGGACAAAGGCCATGGCCACCATCGGCCCGACCACGGCTTCATTCATCTACTATACACTTCCCGCCTTCTGCGCGGTCGAAGCGTACTTTATCCTGAATGAATCCACGTCATGGGCGCAGGGTGTCGGTTTTCTGCTGATCGTCAGTGGTATTCTGCTGGCGACACACCCTCGCTTCAATCCACAAAAACTCTAACCAAAGCACATATCATGCGCCAAAACGACCCACATACCTGTCCAAATTTCGATGCCTGTGCCCTTGTGGTCATTGACATGCAAAACGACTTTGTCCATCCCAAAGGGAGCGTATCGAGACCGGAAGCCCTTGAAATCCTGCCCGCCACCGTGGGCTTGACCGAGCACTTCCGTCAGGCCGACCGGCATATCATCCATGTTGTTCGTCTGTATGATCCAAGCGGACACAAGGCCGAGCCCTGCCGCCGGACCCTCCTTGAAAATGGAACGGAACTGGTTGTGCCAGAGACTTGGGGAGCGCAGATCGCGGATGGACTTATTGCACCGGACGCCGCCATCAACCACGAAGAGCTTTATTGGGGCAAACCGCACCCCCTGTCACCCAAGGAATGCGTCCTCTACAAGCCAAGCTGGAGTGCCTTTCACAAGACCCAACTCGAATGGCATCTGTTGGAAGCCTCGGCAAACACGCTTGTCGTGACAGGCACGTGGTTTCCCAACTGTGTCCGCCAGACCATCTATGATGCCATGAGCTGTCATCTCCGCGTGATGGCCGTGCGAGATTGCATTGCCGGACTGACGGACAAGGATTGTGCCGATCTCGAAAAGGTAGGGTGTTCGGTCATGACAGCGAAAGAAATCGCCGCGCAACTGAAGTAATCACCTTCGGATTCGTCCGACAGGGGAAAAACAACAATCCTCTGTCCATGCCCCAAAAGAGAAATCGCGTGTCTCTTATCCTTCAAAGGAAGGGGAAAACCATTCAGGAGGACCGCTTTCCGCGCCGTTTTTCTTGCCCTGCCAGATATCATGCTCTTTGAAATGGGCACGAATGGCATTGTGCATCCCGCGCATGTTGGCGGCCCAATCCGGAGCAAGGAGTTCCCCTTTCTGGGGATTGCCGTTGAGTCGGTGAATCACGATTTTCGGATCAAGGCATTGAATGGCCTCGGACAATGCGTCCAGGAATTCGTCCCGAGTCATGGGAACATAGGTTCCAGCCTTGAACCACCGTGCCAGAACAGTTCCGCGACAGACATAGAGATTGTGAAATTTGATCCCGTGGACGGGTAACGCATTGACATACCGGACCGTGTCCAGCAGTTCGTCCACTCCTTCCCTGCCATTCTGTGTAGGTAATCCGGCCATGACATGGGCCACCACCAGCAGCCCGCGCTCGGCAGCGGCATGAACAGCCTCGGCAAATGTGGCCGCGTCATGCCCTCTATTGATATGGGTCAAAGTCGCGTCATTGGACGATTGCAATCCCAACTCAAGGACCACTTCGGCCAACCCCAACGCCTTTTTCTGCTCCACCAACAAATCAAGCTTCTCCGCATCCAGACAATCGGGCCGGGTCCCGAGGGCCAGCGTGGTCAATCCGGGAAGCCCGTCAAGAGCGGTCAGAGTCTCCGCCAGTTTCTCCACGGGACCATAGGTATTGGAATAGGATTGAAGATAGGCCGTGTACCGTTCAATGCCATGTGTCCCGAGATGGATATCTCGCCAAAAGGCCCATTGTTCCGCCAGAGACAGACCGCGTTCACGCATCCCGGAGCCAGAACCGAGCGGATTGCAGAACACGCACCCGAGTTTGGACAAAGTTCCATCCCGATTCGGACAGGAAAATCCGGCATCCAGTGGTATTTTTTGAACACGCTGCCCAAAATGGTGGCGCATATATGTGGACAAAGCAAAGGTTCGGTGCATCGTTTTTTTAGAAAAAGTTGAGAAAAAGCCGTCAAACCACACCTGGCGTATTGCCTGACGGGGTTTCATTTGGTACGAATCTTCTGTTGAAAATGTACGCTAGCGCACTTGTCCACTCTTGGAAAGGGCGCACCACACACAGGGATTTCATAAAAGTTTCGTATTGACCGGGGGATACATGGGTAACCTGCTCAACAGAATTATCGGCTCTTTCTCCAATGATCTTGCCATTGATCTGGGCACAGCGAATACGCTGGTCTATGTCAAGGGCAAGGGAGTCATGCTGTCCGAACCGTCCGTCGTTGCCGTGAAGAAAAATTCACGCGGCGACAAAACCGTACTGGCCGTAGGTGCCGAAGCAAAAAAAATGCTCGGTCGCACGCCCGGTAACATTGTGGCTATCAGACCCATGAAGGACGGCGTTATCGCCGACTTCGAGGTGACTGAAGCCATGCTCAGACATTTTATCTCCAAGGTCCACAACTCTCGGCGGCTGGTCCGCCCTCGCATCATGATCTGCGTTCCCACCGGCATTACCCAGGTGGAAAAACGCGCGGTCAGGGAATCCGCACAAAGTGCCGGTGCCCGCGAGGTCTACCTCATCGAGGAACCAATGGCAGCAGCCATCGGGGCCAACCTGCCGATTACTGAACCGACCTCAAACATGATCGTGGACATCGGGGGTGGCACAACGGAAATCGCCGTGATCTCTCTGTCCGGTATTGTCTACGCCCGAAGCGTTCGCATCGGCGGCGACAAGATGGATGAAGCGATCATGCAGCATGTCAAACGCAAGTACAACATGCTCATCGGTGAATCCACCTCGGAACAGATCAAGATCCACATCGGCTCCGCATACCCTCTGGGCGACCAGGAACCGATCATGGAAGTCAAGGGACGCGATCTGGTCACGGGTATTCCACAGAACCGGCCCATCACGGCCGAAGAAGTCCGCGAGGCCATCAGCGAACAGGTAGAGGCCATTGTTCAGGGCGTGCGTATCGCGCTTGAGCAGACCCCGCCGGAACTGGCGGCCGACATTGTTGACCGAGGCATCGTCCTGACCGGCGGCGGCGCGCTGCTCAAAGGACTCGACCAATTGTTGCAGCATGAAACGCAACTGCCTATCACTGTTGTCGAAGACCCGCTCACTGCGGTTGTCCTCGGCTCAGGCAAGGCATTGGACAACATTGACCTGTACAAGGACGTTACAACCGATTAACAGGCACCCGGCGTGACCACGCAAATACGGTGTTCATCAGCGCACGGTTGCTTCTTTTTGGCAGCCGTGCGTTTTTTAACGGTTCGATAGGACGCACATGTGAAAGGCCCGAAAAAAATAGCCATCATCATTCTGGCAGGACTCTTCGTCTACCTCTCGTTGTATACGTGGAACCTGCGAACAGGACATCTTGACGCCTTGTCCAGTTATACCGGACTCGACATTTCCGGGACCGTGCTCCGCCCTGGCATCTGGGTCACGGACACGGTGTCTGACTTCTGGCATCGATACGTCTATTTCGTCGGACTCAAGCAGGAAAACGATACACTCAAGGCGGAAGCTGCCACGCTTAAACGCGAAAACATGTTACTCCACGCCCAAGCCAGTTCGGCTGAACGGCTGGAACGACTGCTCGACTTCACCCCGCCCGACCAATGGGAATACTTTGGCGCGCGCGTCATCGCCCACCGGATGGGACCGGCCGGAGCACTCGATACCCTGGCCGTGGACAAGGGTAGCCGTGCGGATGTGGAAGACGACATGCCGGTGGTGGCACTGGATGGAATCGTTGGTCGTGTTTTGCGAACCGGAGCCGTGACCTCGTCAATCCTGCTGCTTACGGACGCCAACAGCCGTATCGCGGTCATTGGCGCACAGCATCGCGCTCCAGCCATGCTCGCCGGGCAGGGATACGGCAATCAGCTCATCCTCAAATACATCAATCAGAATGCGGAAATCGAACCGAACGAACTTCTGCTCTCTTCAGGGCTGTCCGGCATCTTTCCAAAAGGGCTTCCCGTGGCCCGGGTGACCCGGATTCAACGATCCGACATCTCACTTTTCCTGACCGTCATGGCTGAACCGCTGGTGGACATGGCCAGCCTGGAAGAAATACTGCTGCTCAAACGCATTCCCGGCACACTCCCGTCCACGCCCCCTGTCACAAAGGAGGATACACACGGTGCCGCTGACCAATAATGTTTTGACCGTGCTCTGGTGGGGTGGATACACCATCCTCTGCATCTGGGGCCAACGAGCGATACCCGGCGTCGATTTTTTCGCGGCAGGACTCATCCTGTCACTGCAAAAAGAAGAACGCCTCGAAGTGACCCTCTCCCTCATCGTTCTCTGGATGCTTCTGCTGGAAGGCACAGGGAATCTCCCCTTTGGCTATGGACTGGCATGGTACGGCCTGCTCACCGCATTCTATTTCATGGGACAATGGTTGTTTGAAGCCCGATCGTTTCTGTTCATGGCCCTGTTGGGTTTGGCTCTGGGAATTCTCCACCCAATCCTCGTCTGCTCACTGTCGTCGCTGGCCAAACTCCATGTTCCCGTACAACCGCTTCTCATTCAAGGAGCGATGCAGGCTGGGGCCTTTTTCCTGATCTGGCTGATCGTGGACTTCTCCTACCCGCAAAGGCTGCGCCAGCATGTCAAATCTCTATAACGAATCAGACCAACAGCCACCCCGATCCGGCCTGCTCCTGCTCCAGACACTTATCCTGGGACTCTTCTGCCTCTTTGCCGTCCGACTCTGGTACCTCCAGATTCACCACGGGGATGAATTCGCGCTCAAGGCAAAGGATAACCAACTCCGTCAGGAATCCATTTTCTCCCCACGCGGCCTGATCCGCGATCGCAACGGTGACCTGCTGGCCATCAATGAACCAGCATACGCACTGGGACTCATCCGCGAAGATTGCCCGGATATCGAAAAAGCCCTGCATCAGGTCGCGCAATGGACTGACGAAGACTATGGCGAGCTTGACGCCCTGTACAAAAAAAATCGCAAACGGGTCAAACCCTTCGAACCGTTGATCCTTGTTCCGGATTTGACATTTGACCAACTGGCGGTCATCGAGACCAATAAACTTCGGTGGCCGGGGCTTGAAATTCAATTCCGTCCACGCCGACTGTATCTTTACGGCACACTTATGGCGCATGTTCTCGGCTATGTGGCCGAAGCCAACGAAAAAGAGCTCTCGAAAAACCCGGACCTTGCGTTGGGCGACGTCGTGGGCAAACAGGGCATTGAATTCATGCTCGAAGACCGGATGCGTGGCGTCAAGGGACTCACCCAGTACGAGGTGGATGTCACTGGCCGACGGCTTCAGGAACGCATTCTCAAACATCCCCGCGCCGGTCATGAAATTTCCTTGTCACTGGATCTCGGTCTACAACGCCTTGCCATGGACTGGCTCGATGAAGAAGCCGGTGGCGTGGCGGTGATGGATGCGGACACCGGCCAACTTCTGGCCCTGGCAACCGCCCCATCCTATGATTCCAATGATTTTTCATCGGGACTGACATCCAAACAATGGGCACGGCTCAGAGACAACCCGCTTCACCCGATGCAAAATCGGGTCATCCAATCCGTGTATCCTCCAGGTTCCGTGTTCAAACACGTTATTGCCGGGGCCGGATTGAGTTATGACATGATCGATCCAAAAGAAACCGTGACATGCACTGGCGAAATGCGCCTTGGCCGACGGATTTTCCGATGCTGGCGCAGAGGCGGCCATGGCAAGGTCGATCTGGAACGGGCGTTGGTCGAATCCTGCGACGTCTATTTCTATAAACTGGGCAAAAAACTCACGGTTGACCGCATGAGCAATTTTGCACAAGCAGTTGGTTTCGGCGAAAAGACCGGCATTCGACTACCGCATGAAAAAGCGGGAAACATCCCGACCCGCGAATGGAAGCGGCGACGTTTCAACGAAGGCTGGCAGGGCGGTGACAGCCTGAACATGGCCATCGGTCAAGGATTTACCCTGGTCACTCCACTTCAGGTCGTTCGATTTTTCGCCAGTCTCATCAATGGGGGAAAACTGTTGAAACCCCTGCTGCTCAAGGATGAAAAGACCGTTGTGCAACGCGAAATCCCTCTGACACCCGATCAACTCGCCCTGCTCCGGGATGCCCTGATTGAAACAGTTGACAACAATCGAGGGACTGCTCGCCGTCTGCGTACAAAAGGCGTGATCGTCGGCGGCAAGACCGGCACGGCCCAGGTCGTTCGTCTGACTGATGAACTGAAGGGGCTCAAGGACGACGAAATTCCCTATCGATTCAGAGATCACGCTTGGATGGCAGCGACAGCTGAAAAAGACGGACGCCGGTACGCCATTGCGGTTCTCATTGAACACGGCCTGCACGGCGGGAGCGGCGCAGGTCCCATCATCAAAGCGTGCATCGATTATCTGTTCAGCGGCACGGTCACCTTGAAACCCGAAGCCAGAAAAGCCAAGGCACGCGCAGTTCGAGCGCTGTCCCTCAAGAAAAAGGAGAAACGCCGTGCCAATTGATCGCAGGCTCCTGCTTTATATTAACTGGCCGTTGCTCGGCATGGCCGTCATCCTTTTTCTGGTCGGCGTTCTGAATCTCTACTCGGCCAGCGGATTTCGACTCGAAGGTGGCATGAATCTCGCCCCGTACTATCACAAGCAACTCTTGTGGGGTGTTCCGGGACTGCTCGGAATGCTCGTTTTCATGTTTTTCGATTATCGACACCTGCGCACCATGGCGTGGCCCCTTTTCTGGACCACGGTCATCCTGCTCATCGCCGTCTTTTTCATGGGCAAAACCATTTATGGGGCTCGTCGGTGGCTCGATCTCGGTTTCATGAACTTTCAGCCCTCGGAACTGGCCAAAATCGCCATTCTCGTCGTGGGTGCACGCATCCTTTCCAAAGAACGAGAACCGCTCGGCTTCATCCGACTCGGCTACGTGCTTGGCGTAGGGATGATTCTGGCGGGATTGATTATCAAACAACCCGACCTCGGCTCCGGCCTGTCCATTCTCCTGATTCTCGGCGGCATGATCCTTTTCCGTGGCGTGACACCAAAGGTCTTCAAAACAGCACTGGTGGCTATCCCGGCCCTCCTCCCCATGTCGTGGTTTTTCCTGCATGACTACCAAAAGCAACGGATCATGACATTTCTTGACCCCACAACCGATCCATTGGGTGCCGGATATCATATCATTCAATCCGAGATTGCCATTGGGTCCGGCGGATTCTGGGGCAAAGGCTTTCTTCAGGGAACCCAATCCCAATTACGATTCCTGCCCGAACGGCATACGGACTTCGCCGTGGCCGTCCTTGGCGAAGAATGGGGCTTCTTCGGAACCCTGCTGTTACTGGCCCTTTTCTGCCTCTTTCTGTACCAAATGGTCCTCATTGCAAAAGACGCACGAGGCTTATTCGGGTCCTACCTCGCAGCCGGCGTGTTCTTCTATTTTTTCTGGCAAATCCTCATTAATACGGGTATGGTCCTCGGGCTTATGCCAGTGGTCGGAATTCCGCTCCCGTTCATCAGTTACGGAGGAAGTGCGACTCTGGTAAATTTTTGTCTTGTCGGGCTTGTGCTCAATGTATCAATGAGACGTTTTCTTTTCAAACAAAACTAAATCTGATACGGCACATGGCCTAATTTCTTCAACACGGTTTTTGCAGGAGCGGTTGTTCATGGCGAGAGACGAAATCAATGCATTTTTGGGGGCCGGAACCAACTACCAGGGAAAATTGCATTTTCAAGGCGCAGTGCGCATTGATGGCAACTTTCAGGGAGAAGTGGTTTCCGAGGGGACACTCGTCGTTGGACAGGAAGCCGTTGTAGACGGACTGGTCAAGGTGGGCCAGCTTGTGCTCTCCGGAAAACTCAAAGGGGAAGTTGAGGCAAAAGACAAGGTCGTCTTGCATAAAACGGCCAACTTGCAAGGGAACATCAAGACACCGAGCCTCGTCGTCGAAGAGGGCGCGGTTCTTGAAGGCGAGCTGGCTATGGGCAGCCGCAGCGTGGGTTCGGACGCACAACCGAAAAATGAATCCTAACAGTTGTAGTAGGTTTTGAATGGCACTAGACGAGTCGTGTCAACGCAAAAAGGCTTTGACACAACCCGCTAAATTGGGTACTTCCCAGTGACTTTGCGCCAAAATTCACAACCTCATCGGGGGCATATGGTATGGTATTACCTGACAAAACAATTTTTATCCAAGGTCTAAACTTCTTGGCTATGATCTTCTTGCTGAATATCGTGCTTATCAAGCCGATTCGCGAGATTATCAAGAAACGCAAGGGGTTAATGGACGACCAGCTGGAAAAAATCGAAGGCTTCAACAAAAAAGCAGAGACGAAAGTTCTTGATTATGAAGAGCAACTCGCCGCTGCCCGGAAGGAAGCTGGAGAGATTCGCACCGCAGCCAAGGACGCAGGGGTAGTCGAGGAGCAGGCGTTGTTGTCCGCCGCTGGCACCAAAGCATCCGGCACCATTCACGCGGCCCGCACCGAGATTCAATCTCAGGTACAGGACGCGATGAAGCAGTTGACCAAGGACGTGGACAAATACGCTGAGCAGGCTACAGGCAAAATCCTGGGCCAGGCTTAGGCAAGAGGAGGGTTTCATCTTGAAACGGATGTATGTGTTTTTTGCGGTCCTGCTGACCGCTTTGGCTATCTCCTCTGTCGCTTTTGCCAGCGCTGCGGAAGGCCACGCACTCTTCACGGCGGATAACGTGAAGGACTATGGCCTGCGTATTCTCAACTTCGTCATTTTCGCATTTCTGCTGTACAAATTCGGTGGTGCGAAAATCAAGGACTTCTTTATGGGTCGCCGCGACGGTATCAAGCAGGATCTCGACGACCTGCAGACCCGTCAGGCCGATGCGGAAAAGAAGCTCACCGACGTTGAGTCCAGCATCGCCAACATGGCGCAGGAAAAGCAACAGATTCTCGACGATGCCAAGGCACAGGGGGAGGCCATCAAGGCCGCTATTATTGCCAAGGCTGAGAAGGATGCACAGGCTCTGACCGAACAGGCCAAGCGCACCGCTTCCAATGAGGCACAGGCTGCCATCGAAACCATTCGTGCCGAAATGGCCGACATGGTCGTCGAAGCCGCCGAAAAGATCGTTGCCGAGAAGCTGAGTGCCGAAGACCACGAAAAGCTCGTGGATGACTATTTAACAAAGGTGGTGCTCAATTGATCGGTAACGTCGTTTCCCGCCGCTATGCCAAAGCGCTGTTTACCGTTGGTGCTGCCAAGGGTGAAGCTGAGCAGGCAAAGTACGGCGAGCAACTGATCGCTATCGGTGCTTCCATCAGTGAAGTTCCCGAGGCGACAGCCTTTTTCAAAAACCCGGCATTCTCTGTCGAGGAAAAAAAGGCTGTCCTGAATCAGTTGATCGAAAAGGTTTCGGTTGACCAGATGGTCAAGAACTTCTGTGACCTCATGGCTGACAAGGGCCGGGTCGAGATGCTTCCCGCCGTCGCTTCCGATTACAAGGCTATGATGGACGCCGTTTCCGGCGTTATCTCCGGCGAACTCACCACGGTGGGTGAACTGAATGAGGAAAGAAAATCTGCAATCCAGGCAAACCTTGAGAAACAGGCCGGCAAGAAGCTGGAACTGTCTTTCTCGACCGACAAGGATATCCTTGGCGGCATTGTCCTCAAGGTGGGGGACAAAGTCATGGACGCCAGCCTCAAGGCGCAACTGCAGATTTTGAAAGAAAATATTAAAAGGGGTGAGTAGGGCAATGCAGATTAAAGCAGAAGAAATCAGCAAAATCATTCAGGACCAGATTCAGAATTATGAGTCTCGTGTTGAAATGAGCGAGACAGGTACCGTCCTCTCCGTAGGTGACGGTATCGCTCGTGTTCACGGCGTTGAGAACGTCATGGCCATGGAGCTGCTGGAATTCCCCGGCGGCTTGAAGGGCATGGTTCTGAACCTGGAAGAAGACAACGTTGGTGTTGCCCTGTTGGGTCCCGCCTCCGGTGTCAAGGAAGGAGACCCGGTCAAGCGGACCGGCGAAATTTACTCCGTGCCCGTCGGTGACGGCGTCATGGGTCGCGTTGTCAACCCCTTGGGCGAACCGCTTGACGGTTTGGGACCCCTCGAGACAACAGAAACCCGTCCTGTGGAATTGAAGGCTCCCGGCATCATCGCCCGTAAGTCCGTCCACGAACCGTGCTACACCGGCCTCAAGGCAATCGACGCCATGACCCCGGTCGGACGTGGTCAGCGTGAGTTGGTCATTGGTGACCGTCAGACTGGTAAAACCGCTGTCTGTGTGGATGCCATCATTGCCCAGAAAAACACTGACGTGCATTGCTTCTACGTCGCCATCGGACAGAAAAAAGCTTCTGTAGCTCTGGTTGCCGACATTCTCCGTCAGCACGGTGCAATGGAATACACCACCATCGTTTCCGCAACCGCATCCGAACCCGCTCCGCTCCAGTACATCGCTGCATACACTGGCGTGACCATGGCCGAGTTCTACCGCGATAAAGGCAAACACGCACTGATCTGCTACGATGATTTGTCCAAGCAGGCCACCGCATACCGCGAAATGTCCCTCCTTCTTCGTCGTCCTCCGGGCCGTGAAGCTTTCCCTGGTGACGTTTTCTACCTGCACTCCAGACTGTTGGAACGTTCCTGCAAGGTCAATGACTCCCTGGGTGCCGGTTCTCTGACCGCCCTGCCCGTCATTGAAACGCAGGCTGGTGACGTGTCCGCATTTATTCCGACCAACGTTATCTCCATTACCGATGGACAGATCTACTTGGAACCGAACCTGTTCTTGTCCGGTGTTCGTCCGGCCATCAACGTCGGTCTCTCGGTCTCCCGAGTCGGTGGTTCCGCACAGATCAAGGCCATGAAACAGGTCGCAGGTACGCTGCGTCTGGATCTGGCTCAGTATCGTGAACTGGCAGCATTCGCTTCCTTTGGTTCCGATCTTGATAAAGGCACTCAGGAAAAACTGAATCGTGGTGCACGCATGGTCGAACTGCTGAAACAACCGCAGTACAAACCGCAGACAGTGCAGGAACAGGTTGCTGTGCTCTTCGCCGGTACCCGTGGATTCCTTGATGACGTTCCTGTCGAGTCCGTGCAGAAGTTCGAATCAGAATTCCTCGAGTTCATGAACAACGCCAAATCCGCTGTGCTCGACTCCATCGTTGAGAAACAGAAGATCGATGACGCTGTCGAAGCGGACCTCAAAGCCGCTATCGATGAGTTCAAGAAAGGCTTCAGTGCATAACCAAGGGGATTAACTGAATGGCTTCTTTACGAGACGTCCAAAATCAGATTGTTGGCGTCAAGAAAACCAAGCAGATCACCAAGGCCATGAACATGGTGGCCTCGGCAAAACTGCGCAACGCACAGGAGCGTATCGAACGCTTCCGTCCGTATGCGGACAAGTTTTACGAGATGCTTGGAGACTTGGCGGCCGGCGCTGATGAATCGGTACACCCGCTGCTGGAAGTCCGGGATGAAGTAAAAACCGTGGGTATCATGGTGACGACTTCAGATCGCGGCCTCTGTGGCGCATTTAATGTCAATATTATCAACAAGGCCATGAATCTGGCAAACAAGAAAGCCGCCGAAGGCAAAACCGTCAAGGTGTATTGCATCGGCAAAAAGGCCACCGAGGCTTTCAAGAAGACCGAACATGAACTCATGCGCGCCGAAACGGATGCCATGACAAAGTTCGACTTCACGCTGGCTGCCAGTATCGGCAATGAACTCATTTCAGGCTACATTCATGGCGAACTGGACGAAGTCCATGTCTGCTATGGTGAGTTCCAGTCCATGGGCAAACAGCCGCCTATCGATCTGATGGTTCTGCCTATGGCAGCTCAAGAAAAAACCGAAAGTGAAAGCGGCTCTGGTGACTATTTGTACGAACCGTCTGTCGAGGGGCTGCTGGCCGAGCTGTTGCCTCGATTCATCAAGGTCCAAGTTTACCGCGGTCTGCTGGATACGTCGTGCTCCGAGCACGCGGCCCGCATGGCTGCCATGGACAACGCCACCAAGGCGTGTGACGAGTTGACGGATTCCCTGACCTTGCTCTTCAACAAGACAAGGCAGGCCGCCATCACTGGCGAACTTTTGGACATTGTTGGCGGCGTCAACGCGCTGCAAGGATAAAGGGGGCTATGAAAAATGGCTAATACTGGTAAAATCTGTCAGGTAATTGGCGCCGTTGTCGACGTCGAATTTGCCGAAGGGAATCTTCCCAACATTCTGTCTGCGTTGGAGATTAAAAACCCCAACAATACTGACGCACCTGAGTTGATCTGTGAAGTCGCTCAGCATATGGGCAACAACGTTGTCCGTACCATCGCCATGGACGCGACCGAAGGTCTTGTCCGCGGCATGGAAGCGGTTGACTTGGAATCACCCATCACCGCTCCGGTCGGATCCGGCTCTCTGGGCCGTATCATGAACGTCGTCGGCGCACCCGTTGACGAAATGGGCGACATTCCCTGCGAAAAACGTCTGCCCATTCACCGCGCTGCCCCCGCCTTCACCGAGCTGTCCACCAAGGTTGAACTGCTCGAAACCGGCATCAAGGTCGTTGACCTGCTCATCCCCTTCCCGAAGGGTGGTAAAATGGGCCTGTTCGGCGGCGCCGGTGTTGGCAAGACCGTTATCCTCATGGAAATGATCAACAACATCGCCAAACAGCACGGTGGTATTTCCGTGTTCGCCGGTGTTGGAGAGCGGACCCGTGAAGGAAACGACCTCTATCACGAAATGAAAGAGGCCGGCGTTCTGGAGAAAGCCGCATTAGTGTACGGCCAGATGAACGAACCTCCGGGAGCCCGTGCTCGTGTTGCTCTGACCGCACTGACCTGCGCAGAATACTTCCGCGACGAAGAAGGCCAGGATGTGTTGTTGTTCATTGATAACATCTTCCGCTTCACCCAGGCTGGTTCCGAGGTTTCCGCACTGCTCGGTCGTATGCCTTCCGCAGTTGGTTACCAGCCCACGCTGGGTACTGACCTCGGTGGTCTTCAGGAACGGATCACATCCACCGACAAGGGTTCCATTACCTCTGTCCAGGCTGTCTACGTCCCTGCTGATGACTTGACTGACCCCGCACCGGCAACCACCTTTGCTCACTTGGACGGTACACTCGTTTTGTCCCGTCAGATCGCTGAGCTGGGTATTTACCCTGCGGTTGACCCGCTTGACTCCACGTCTCGTATTCTCTCCCCCGAAGTTCTCGGTGAAGAGCATTACCGGACTGCTCGTGAAGTCCAGGCCGTGTTGCAGAAGTACAAGGACCTCCAGGACATCATTGCCATTCTCGGTATGGATGAATTGTCTGATGACGATAAGGTCGTTGTTGCCCGCGCCCGTCGTGTGCAGCGTTTCCTGTCTCAGCCGTTCCACGTTGCCGAGATTTTCACCGGTTTCCCTGGCAAGTACGTCAAGACCGAAGACACCGTAAAGGCGTTCCGCGACATTCTGGACGGCAAGTATGACGACCTGCCCGAGCAGGCCTTCTTCCTGTGCGGCGGAATCGAGGAAGCCATCGAAAAAGCCAAGCAATAAGCGAGGTACTTCATGGCCACATTGAAACTAGAGATCGTCACTCCCGACCGGAAAGTACTTTCCGAGGACGTGGATTACGTGGGCGCACCCGGTATCATGGGTGAATTCGGTATTTTGCCGAACCACGTTCCCTTCCTGTCCGCTCTGGGAATCGGCAATCTTCATTATAACCAAGACGGCAAGGCGTATTATGTCTTCGTCTCCGGTGGATTCGCCGAAGTCAGCAACAACAAGGTCACCATTCTGGCTGAAGTTGCTGACAAGGCCACCGAGATCGATACAGAACGCGCGAAACTGGCCAAGGAGCGTGCTGAAGAGCGCGCGGCCGCAGCCAAGGAAAAGATTGACCATATCCGTAACCAGGCGGCTTTGAAGCGCTCTATCATGCGCATCAACTGCAAGTCGTGCGGCCAGGATGCAGGTACCTGCTAGTCACTCTCTTCTCCACCCTACAAATAAAAGGGCAGGCTCATATGAGCCTGCCCTTTTTTCTGCAAATATCCCGTTCTGAAAAACGATTGATTCCGTCAAAAAACATTTTGAAAAACAATAAAAAACCGTGGAAAAAAGCGATCAAAGACTAAGCTTCTTTCGAAGTACATCCCACACCATATCTGGCGTGACCTGTTTCATACATTTGAAATGTTTTTCTGGACAGGTCTTGGACCCGTGCAATCCGCAAGGCCGACACGACAACTCGATTTCCATAACCGTTGAATTGGCCCCTCGCGGAAAAAAGCCCAATGACCGCACGGTCGGTCCGAACACGGCGACCAACGGGACATCCTGGGTCCAGGCCAGGTGCATCGGCCCGGAGTCATTGCTCAAATACGCATCCAGCCGCCCAAGGTAGGCGGCCAATTCCGGCAATGACAACGTGCCCGCCAGATTCGTCACATGCCGTGGATCGCACTGTGCCCCACGTTCCACCTGACTGGCGACCGATTCTTCGCCCGGTCCGGCAAAAATGAGCACATGTGCCCCATTCTCGACAGCACGCGCTGCAATGGCACTAAAATACTCCACTGGCCAGCATTTAGTCGGCCAGGTTGACCCCGGGTGGATACCCAAAACGGGCCGATCAAACCCCATCGTTGTCCAATAGGTTCGGGCCGCGTCTCGACTTGCCTCGGACAGGGTCAATTGTGCGGCCGGAGCCGGTCCCCGAATCCCGAGCGGCTTCACCAACTCCATCAGCCGTTCAATCTCATCCAATTCAGTGAATCGCCGACTCACGGTCTCGGTGTAGGCAAATCGGTTGAACCAAGGCGCATTATACCCGATACGACGACCAATGCCCGTGGCCCGACTCACCAACGCCGAACGAAAACTCGTATGCGGAGAAACCCATAGGTCAAACCCCTGTTTTCCCAGTTCCTTTCCATAGAGGATGGCGTGGTTCAACGACTTCTGCGCCCCCCGTTTGGCAAATCCGTGAACCTGAGTAATCTCCGGTTGTCCGGTAAAAAGCGACTCAAAACCGCTGCGCACAAAAAAGTGCACTTCGGCCTGAGGAAAACGCTCCCGCACTGCCCGAAGCATAGGCAACGTCAAGACGGCATCCCCGAGAAAAGCGGTCTGCCAGACGGCTATTTTTGTGTATTCATGCATCAAAATCAGGTGTATCCTGTCTGGGACTCTCAGGCAACAGGTTGATCTCAGGCCATGTTCCCAGTAGTATGACGGTCATTCAAGGAGACACCCATGAAATACATCATGTTCAAAGACTTTTCCAATACCGCTGTTCCAGTGATTTTCCCGAACCGTATCAAATTTGACGAAATGCGTGAACAAATGCCCTATACCACCGTCATTTCTGCCGGGTACGTGTCACACGGTCCGACCGGATTCGCCTGTCATGGCAAATCCAAAGGGCTGAATGTCGTGGCCCGTCAAGAAGATGGAGCGATCATCACCGCCCGGTTCGAAGACGCAGAAAGCTAGACAAACCAGGCCGGAACATGGATTCCGCCATACTTAACCGCGTGTTCCAAACGCCGATAGTCGGGTTGGAATGACTCCACCAAGGCCCAATACCGATCTGAATGGTTCATTTGCCGGGTATGACACAATTCATGCAGCAACAGATGATCGACCAATTCAACAGGAAGAAACAGGAGCTTGGCATTGAGTGAAATAGTCCCTCGTGCCGAGCAACTGCCCCAACGCGTTTTCTGTCGTCTAATCTGAAAAGCGGCATACGTCAGCCCAGTGTCCCGACTCATGACTTTCAATAGGGGAAGAAGTACCTCCCGAGCCTTTCGGGCGGTAAAAAATTGTAATGCTTCAAAAATGGCCCGCCGATCCTCAAGCGGCCCACTCACCAGAAGCCTCCCGACATTTTCACGGACCACGATCCGCCCAGGCCTGTCCACATACGCCACCTGATACATCCGATCACACGCCATAAAGGAAATGGTGTCAGGCAACTCCGGCAGCACGCCGGACACATCCTGACCTTCTGCCTGCATGGCATCACGGGTCCGCTCGATCCAGCCCTGTTTTTCGCGCAGGATGTCCGGAATCAACGTCTGATCAAACCCGGGGGGCAGCACGACTTCCAGCCCCTGACCAACCACCAGTTTGACCAACACCCGTTTGGCCCGGACATTGGTCTTGACGGTCAAGGGTAACCCTGCAAACGAGATCATGCTGGCAGATCCTCTTCAGTCCGCACGCTCATCCCATTTTCCTTGAGCAATTGCGCAAAAATGCCATCCCCCGGAACCCGAATCGACGCAAAAGTGCCGTCATAGATTTCGCCACTCCCGCACGACGGGGAACGCGCCTTGAGAATGGCTTCCCGACTTCCAATGAGTCGAGCCAGTCGCAACCCTTCTTCGGCTCCACGACAAAACGCAGCGGTGCGATCAATTCCGTCCCGGTCAATGATCTTTTCACCGAGTTTTTCACAGGGTGCCCGTGGGGTGGGCAGCCCGCCATGCACTTCGGGACAAAAAGGAACGGCCCGGCCCTGACGGACCAATTCGACCACTCGTTCATCGGGGACCGTGTCGCCATTATATCGACAGAACAGACCGGCCAGACAGGCTGAGACAAGAATTGGTGTATTTTTCATGCGCGCATTTTATACTTGATCTTTTCCATGTCAAAGCCCTATTGTCCCCCTCACACAAAAGGATTTCAATGACAGATCAGCTCAAAAAACGGCGCATGTACCTCTACCTCCTCGTTCTGGTGGTGGGTTCTGGTATCGCTTTTCAGGGATGGCGCACCCTGCTCAACAATTTTGCGGTAGATGTCGCGGGTCTTGACGGACTGGGGATGGGTATTGCCAGCTCGGTTCGGGAAATCCCCGGATTTCTGGCACTCCTCGCGCTCTACGTCATCCTGATTCTCAAAGAACATCGACTGGCGGCGCTCTCTGTCGTTGTTACCGGCATCGGTGTCGCTCTGACCGGATTTTTCCCGTCTCTGGTCGGCATTGTCTGCACGACCCTCGTCATGAGTTTCGGCTTCCACTATTTCGAAACCATGAATCAGTCATTGACCCTCCAATATTTCAACTACACGGAAGCACCCGTGGTCATGGGACGACTCAGGAGCATCACGGAATTGACCAATGTTTCGGTCGGAGCGTTCATCTATTTCATGGCAAAAGCCCTCGGCTATACCGAAATGTTCGCGATTCTTGGTGCCGTGGCCATTTTGGCCGGCCTGTGGGCATTGACCAAAGACCCTTCACGAAACGACCTGCCCATCCAACACAAGAAAATGGCGGTCAAAAAGAAATACTGGCTTTTTTACGCGCTCACGTTCATGAGCGGGGCCAGACGACAAATATTCATCGCGTTCGCCGTGTTCCTTCTCGTTGAAAAATTCGACTATTCAATCCAGCAAATCACTGTCCTGTTCGTGTGCAACAACATCGTCAATTACTTCATCAATCCACTCATCGGCAAAGCGGTCAATCGATTCGGTGAACGCGCTGTCCTGAATGTGGAATACACCACCCTGACCTTTGTCTTCCTCGGCTACGCACTCACTGATAGCGCATTTGTGGCAGGAGGCTTTTATGTCCTGAACAACGTGGTCTACAACTTCTCCATGGGCATCAAGACATTCTTCCAGAAAATTGCAGATCCCAAAGACATTGCCGCAGGCATGGCCGTGGGATTCACCATCAACCACATCGCCGCAGTATTCATCCCAGTCTTGGGCGGCCTGATCTGGATAACAAATTACAAGGCGGTCTTCTTCGGAGCGGTTTCCATCTCGCTCATTTCACTGATCTTGACACAATTTATCCCCGGACAATTAGCCGCACGAAAAGCAACCAGTTGACTTGGTTCACCACAATGCTAGCCTTGCCAGACAATATACCCACCACTCGGGTTTTCGCATGGAGCAGAGAGACGAATGAAAGGATTGGGACAGGGACTTCCAAAGGTATTTCTTCAAACAGGTGACTGTTTTTTTGGCGTGCAACCAACCCTGGTTTCCACGGTTCTCGGGTCGTGCCTGGCCGTAACCCTGCACTCTCCCAAACGACATATCGGCACCATCTGCCACGCATTTCTGCCCGACAGCCTTCAGGACGGACGGCACAGTTCAGCCGAACCGCAAATCTGCCGATTCGTGGATACGGCTCTTCAAAACATGTTGGAAACCATGGACAAGGTCGGCATTCCTCGTCGTGAACTGGTCATTAAAATGTTTGGTGGTGGCAGCGGTATGGTCACGTGCAAGCCCCAATCCGGTGGGTTTAACATCGGCAAACGCAACATTGATATGGCCAGACGACTGCTCAAATTCGCCCGACTCCCCATTCAGGTGGAAGATGTCGGTGGTTCTCTGGGCCGCAAACTCATGTTTCACACGCAAACAGGTGAAGTCTGGGTCAAAAAACTCAGAAAATCCGAATGTCCCAGTGACACATTCGGCAATGCAGGATCAAAATTCTAGGAGAACTCATGAAGCTCATGGCACAAACCCTTTATGCCCTTCTGCTTTTCCTTGTCCTTACTCCTTTTTCACACGGTTTCGCCCATGCCGGAGACGACCTTTTCCAATATTCCACCATCGACGCCCTGCTGGCCGGACTCTATGACGGAGACATGTCCATCAAAAATCTTATGACGCACGGCAATTTCGGTCTCGGTACGCTCAACGGTCTTGACGGGGAACTGGTCGTCCTGGACGGAACGCCCTATCACATCCGTGCCGGGGGCAAGGCGACGGTTCCTCCCGAAACGGCCATGGTCCCGTTTGCCACGGTCTCATGCTTTGAAGAAGACACCATTCTCAAGCTTGAA
Source organism: Pseudodesulfovibrio sp. JC047 (assembly GCF_010468615.1). NCBI lineage: Bacteria > Pseudomonadati > Thermodesulfobacteriota > Desulfovibrionia > Desulfovibrionales > Desulfovibrionaceae > Pseudodesulfovibrio > Pseudodesulfovibrio sp. JC047. Next base: position 59,522 of record NZ_WUEH01000017.1, read on the forward strand.
CGAACAGCATCATTGGACGCGCTGAACACTGCTGTCGAACTCGGACTGCCGTCGAAAAACATCTTTTACGCCATCCGTATCGACGGACGATTCCCCTTTGTCAAAGCACGCGCCATTCCCAAGCAAAATCCGCCCTATGCCCCTCTGCACGAAGTGGTCAAATTTCAGGAAGTTGTCCAATTTTCTGGCGAAGGGACATTGATCGGATATTATTCACCTCCCTTTGTCAAAGGCATCAATGTTCCGGGCTTTCACTGGCATTTCATCACCAAGGATCGCACTGGCGGCGGCCATGTATTGGACTGCTCATTGGCCCCAACCACCGCCAGAATGGACGCACTCCATTCCCTGACGGTCTCACTGCCGAACTCGCGGGAATTCAATGCACTTGATCTGACCCACGATGCAAGCTCAGCATTGGAAACAGTGGAAAAAGGCACTGCACAATAAACGACAATTTCCCCTATTCGACAGGATCGAACCACCGAAATCACCGGCACCCTTGAAACCTGACACAAGGAGTCATCACACCATGCGCATCCTCATGTTCGCCATCAACGACCCGGCCGGAACAGCGATTCAATTCACCAAGGCCCTCAATCGATATACCTCTCATTCAGCCCGTCTGGTCACACTGGAAACACGATATGCCCATACGTGGGAAAAAGATCTGCACATCCCGGATCTGGGCCCGGACGGCATGGAAGAGATCGCCATTCTCATGCAGGAAGCCGATATCTTTCACTTTCACATGACCTGCAATGAAAACACGATGTTCGGCTCGCTCCGACCACGGGATTTCATCACCGGCAAGGCCATTGTTCACCACCACCACGGGCACCACGATTTTCGATCCAACCCAAAACTCTTTCGCGACAAATACGCCGCCCTTGACCGGCACAACCTGCTCGTGTCCACCCCGGATCTTCTGAAACTCCTTCCCGAAGCCAAATGGCAACCCAATCTCGTTCCCATCAATGATCCACTGCTCATACCCATGTGGGGTCGATTTGACGATCCTGGTCCCCTCAATGTCTGTCATTCGCCAACCCGCAAGGACCTGAAAAACACCGATGATTTTCTCCATGTGGTCAGCGACCTGAACAAAGGAACCCCCATCCTGAACGTTGATCTGATCGACAACGTGCCCAACACGGAATGTCTGGCGCGCAAACGACGGTGTCATGTGCTGTTCGACCACATGCAGGGCTATTACGGCGTGTCCAGTCTGGAAGGCCTCTCACAGGGCGTGGCTGTCATTGCCGGTCTCGACGAGTGGAACCTGTCCCATGTCGCGGAATTTGCCGGGACTGACGACCTGCCGTGGCTTCTTGCGCATACAAGAGAGGAATTGAGCGACCGTTTGCGGACCTGTGTCAACGACCGCGCGGCGTGCGAAGAGGCTGGCATCAAAGGGCGGGAATTCATGGAAAAACGGTGGTCCGATACTCGGGTGACCGAGCATCTCGCCCATTTCTACGAAACCCTCCGATAAAAACACCACAAACAGGCCTTTGCCATTTATGACTGATATGCGTATATTCATACAATTTCAAAGAGGGATACGTATGTTGATTCGATTCGGGAAATGGTTTTTTCCCCCTGTTCTGTGTCTGACCACGCTCTGTGTGGCGAGCCTGCTTACTGCCCAAATGAGTATAGCGGCACCTCCAGTGCGCAACAAGGTACGAATGGAAGTGGACTTCACCGTGCTGCCTATGGTGCTGCCCGATGGAAGCGAAGCAACCATTCCCCCTGTTGAATCGGACATTGATGCCGTTGAAATCATTCCAGAGTCAGAGGCAATCTTACTGCCAGAAAACGTCACGACGCCACCGTCTATTCCCTCGCCAACAGCCGCATCCGCTCCGAAAAAACCTCTGGCCAAACCCGAGCCTGAACCGAAACAGACACCCCCACTTTCCCAAACACCTGCACCCCAAATCACTCAAAAAAGGCCCTCACAGGCACAGACGGACACATCCAGACGCATCCACGGCATCACCGTCTCGAAGACCGACACGGGATTCATCCTCACCGTGCAATCCAATCGTCCTGTTACCGACACCCGATATTTCAACCTGACTGATCCCCGGCGGTTAGTCTTTGATCTGATCGGTCCATGGAAGTATGACAAGACCAATGTCATCCGGTTATCGGGTCCGGTCAAACATGTCGTCATTGGTGAGCACCCGGACAAGCTCCGCATGGTGGTTCACTTCAGCACCCCACTTCAGCACCCGCTGACCCCGACAGTCACCAGCACAAAAAATACGCTGACGGCCACGGTGGTCATGCCATAGGCACAACCTGTCACTGAATTGTCACATTCAAGTCATTCTGACGTAACCGCCGGGCGGTAGTCGTTGTCCGTCGTACCGCTGGTACGAAACAGCTCTTTCGAACGGAGAACACACAGACATGACATCCTCTATCAAGGTGGCTTCCGAAAATCTGGACTTCCATTACGGCGAGTTCAAGGCCTTGGAAGACATCAGTATTCAATTCGAATCAAACAGGGTCACGGCCCTCATCGGCCCATCCGGTTGTGGCAAATCCACGTATTTGCGCTGCATCAACCGCATGAATGACCTCATCCCCGGCACCCGTGTCGATGGACGCATGACGCTGGACAGTCAGGATGTCTATGCACCGGGCATCGACGTGGTTTCCCTGCGTCGACGTATTGGCATGGTCTTCCAGAAACCCAATCCTTTTCCCAAATCCATTTTTGAAAACGTAGCCTATGGGCTGCGGGTCAATGGGATCAAGGACAAACAGTTTCTCGAACAAAAAGTGGAAGAAAGCCTGCTCAGTTCGGCCCTGTGGGATGAAGTGAAAGACCGGCTGCACACCTCGGCTCTGGGGCTATCCGGCGGCCAACAGCAACGGCTCTGCATTGCCCGCGCACTGGCGGTCGAACCGGAAGTACTCCTGATGGATGAACCGGCCTCGGCACTGGACCCCATCGCCACGCAAAAAATCGAAGACCTTATCCACGAATTGAAAAAGGAATTCACGATCATCATCGTGACCCATTCCATGCAGCAGGCGGCTCGGGTCTCCGATAGAACCGCCTTCTTCTACATGGGCAAACTCGTTGAAATGGACGACACATCGACCATGTTCACCAACCCGGCCAATCAGCAGACTGAAGATTACATTACGGGACGTTTCGGTTAAACCGACGCCAAGGACAGGATTTTTCTATGGAACAACGCGCACATTTCTCAAAAAAACTCGAAGACCTCAAAGTCATGGTCCTGCGCATGGCGGCCCTGTCGGAGTCCGCAGTGCACAAAGCGATCAAGGCCTATCTTGAAAACGATGCTGATCTGGCGGAAGCAGTGATCGTCGGCGATGATGTCATCAACGAAATGGAAGATGATATCGACAACTTCAGCCTTGAACTACTCGCCCTTGACCAGCCCATGGCCGTTGACCTGCGGACCATCATCGGTGCCCAGCGAATCACGGTCAATCTGGAACGTCTCGGCGACGAAGCCGTCAATCTGGCGCACCGGGCCATGTTTCTGTCCACCCGTCCACCCATGCCGCACAATCCGAAAATGGAAGAGCTGGCCTCCATCGTCAAGCACATGTTGTCGGACGCCTTCAAGGCCTATATCGACGACGACGTCACCCTGGCCGAAAAGGTCTGCCGGATGGATGACCGGGCCGACGACCTGAATATCGCCATCCTGCGACAGCTTGTCTCGGAAATGGTGACGGAATCCCGCATTGTCGAGCGCGGTGTCCATGCCATTATCGGCGCACGACACCTCGAAAGGATCGGCGATCTGGCCACCAATGTGTCGGAATCAGCGGTTTTCATCGTGGAAGGCACCAGCATGAAACACAACTGCAAGGGGTAACCTGCACCCGCAATCCCGGGACATGTATCGTGTGCCGGGATTTTTTCTGCTGGCCTACAATGCCGTTATTTCAATCGCCAACTGGTCAACCGCTGCGTCAAGCTCTTTGACCAGTTCTTGACACGCCTCGGCGTCCGCCCGTTTGGCTGCCGACTCGATCGACAAAGCCACTTCTCGCGTGGCCCTGGCCCCAATGGATGCCGCCACACTCTTCAAGGTATGCGCGTGAAGAATAACATCATCCCACGCCTCGGCCTGAAGGCCTTTTTTCACTGCACTGAAACGGTGCCGGATTTCCTCCAGCGCACGAGGGGCAAGTAGCATAATTTCATCACGCGACAACTCCAGGAGTTCACAAATCTCATCCAATTCAAGGATCGGGTATGCAGTTTTGGAACGACTCTGTGATTCAGACATTTCTGGCCTCCATGAATATCCATTCATAGCGCATAAGCCAGAACGAGGGAAGACAAAGCACCAAAGTCAGGCTTACACCGCCTGTTTTTCTCCACTCCGCTCTTCATGCCAATGAGCATACGATTCACCCCACTGACACAAACTCTCGATGATCGGCATGATGCTTTGACCTTGTTGTGTCAACGAATACTCCACCTTCGGCGGCACCTGTGCATAGACCTCTCGATGGACCACGCCGTCTTTTTCCAATTCTCGCAACTGCTGCGTCAACATCTTCTGTGTGATGTTCGGAATGGACCGTTTCACTTCGCTAAACCGCAGAACCCCTTCATTCCCCAGCCGATACAAAATGATCGGCTTCCACTTTCCCCCAATCACCTGCAACGTCAACTCGACGGAACAAAAATATTTTTTGTCACCGCACCGCTTCATCGAACACGATGTTCCCATGATTCACCTTTTATACTTCTCCAAATTTACCCACGCATATATCATCAGAAGAATCAGGCTATAGTATCTTTTTGGTAACTATACTACTTTAAAGTGCGTACTTGCCATTTTTTCACCATTAGCCGAAAAAAGAATGGCACACGAACGAGACACCCTACCCACAGGAGAAAACAATCATGGATATCATGGATGCCCTGCTCACACGAAGAAGTGTCCGACAATTCACGGACCAGGCCATACCGGAATCAACTATCACACAGATTTTGGGCGCGGCCATGATGGCCCCCAGTGCGGGCAACGCCCAACCGTGGCAATTTATCGTTATCACTGACCGGGAAAAACTGGATGCCGTGGCAGCCTTTCATCCCCATGTCTCAATGACAAAACACGCCCCACTGGGCATCCTTGTCTGCGCCGACCTGAGCAAGGAAAAATATCCCGGGTTCTGGGAACAGGACTGCTCGGCAGCCATGCAAAATCTGCTTTTGGCCGCCCATGGACTTGGACTTGGAGCGGTTTGGACCGGAGTTCACCCACTGGAAGACCGCGTGGCAGCCTTCACCCACCTTTGCGACCTGCCCGATCACGTCATTCCTCTGGGATTTGTCCCCATGGGCTGGCCGGCACAGACCCCCACATCACAAACGCGTTTCAAGAAAGAACGGATTCATTACAACAGCTATTAGGAGACACGCATGAAAGTCGTTGCTTTTAACGGATCGGCGCGCAAGGGCGGCAACACTGCCGAAATGATTCGCCGAGTCTTTACGGAACTCGAGGCCGAGGGCATTGAAACGGAACTCATCGAACTTGCCGGTAAAAAGATGCATGGCTGCATCGCCTGCATGAAATGTTTCAAGAACAAGGACCGTCGATGTGTGGTGAAAAACGATTTTGTGAACGACTGTATCGCCGCCATGGATGATGCAGATGGAATCATCCTTGGTTCGCCCACCTATTTCGCCACTTTGACAACAGAGATGAGCGCGTTGATCGACCGGGCCGGTATGGTCAACAGGGCCAATGACGACATGTTTGCCCGTAAAGCCGGTGCCAGTGTCGTGGTGGCCCGACGTGGCGGCGCGATGCAGACCTTCAACACCCTGAACTCATTCTTTTTCATCGGACAAATGATCGTTCCTGGCTCCCATTACTGGAACATGGGATTCGCCCTAAACAAGGGAGATGTGACCCAGGACACGGAAGCCATGGAGACCATGGAGATCCTCGGAAAAAACATGGCGTGGCTGATGAAAAAACTTGCGTAGAACATCACAGAGACAGCTCCACAAGAAAAGGGCCTTCACATTCGTGGGGACGCTTTTACTGTGGACAGACAAGACAGATTTATATGGGAAGTGTCACGACAACACTGGTTTGTCCGGAGACATGTGTTTCCACGACAATATCTCCGCCATGAGTCCGGGCGATAAGTCGAGCCGAATACGTCCCAAGGCCTGATCCACCGGGCGTGTTGGCGGTCGAATATTTGTCAAAAAAGATATCACGAAGCGCAGAAGCGACCTCGCCCTGATTTCGAATGATTAACGAGAGCACATCTGTTTTTTTGAGGACGATGGACACTGACCCTGACTCGGGAGAAGCCTGCAAGGCGTTGACCACAAGATTCGATATCATTGAACGGCACAATTCCTTATCGACCGTCGCCATAAATGAATCGGCCCGACCATTGGGTTGAACTTCAATCCCCACACTGATCCCCTTGCCCCGAATCTGTGGCATGGCCTCGGCCTTGATACGCTCCAGCATTCGCAACAGATCGACCTTGGTTTTGGTCAGCACATAGGTCCCCCGCTCCATCTTGTACAGATCAAGTGACCTGTTGATAAGCTGAAGCATGGTTTCACCTGCATCGGCAATGGTATCGAGCATGGCGTCCTGATCGTCATTCAATTCCCCCAGCCGCCGAATCTCTCCGGGAAGACCGATCACCGCACCCAATGGGGTTTTGAGGTCATGCCGTGCCATACGCTCAACGTCTTCACGCAGGGCTTCGGCCAGCTTCCGATCTGTAATATCACGACCAACGCCCTGAATACCGAGCTTGTCCCCGTCCTCATTCAAGAGCACGCCTAAATGACACTCCAACCACACAGTGGAACCATCAGCACACAAGAACTCCAATGCCTCAGTGGCAGAGGGCGGTTGCTCAGGATTTTCCGCCTGTTCTTCCAAAACACGCAAGATTTCACTGAACCGCATTCGTGAAACGGGTGTCAAAAATTCATCAAGAAAACGCCCCAACACATCATACCGTTTATACCCACGAACCATTTCGTCCGACGGGCTGATGTAGGTAAAACGGAGATCGGCATCCAACCCCCAGATCACATCCGTGACATTTTCGGCCAACAGTCGATACTGCTTTTCCCGCTGACGCAATGCCTCTTCCATAAGCTTGCGGTCCGTGATGTCCGTCCCGATACACAACAATCCGACCATGGTATTGTTCCCTGCCAAGACCGAATCATTGGCCCAGGAAACCCAGACGATCTCCCCATTCTTCCGAATATTCATCATCTCGTTGAAAGGATGGGCCGCCGGATTCTTGAGCAATCGCCCAAGGTACCGTTTCATGGACTGCCCTTCCATATCCTTTTTCGGAATCAAGGTCCCAATCAGCGGCTTACCAATGAGTTCACCTGACTCATACCCGTAAAATTGCTCGGCATATTCATTGCTAAAGACAATTTCTCCAGCCATATCAATCCGCAAAATAATGGATTTGGCACGCTGAACAAGATTTCGATATTTTTCACGGTCCGCGAGGCGACCCAGGATCATGACCAAAACAGCCCAGAGGGAAGCTGGGACCAACAAGATACCAATACCGCCCCCCACGAGAATATACACCTTCAACGGCGAGGAAGACCATCCTCCCTGCGGGACCGCAGCCAGCTCCCAAACTCCAGCCGGGACCGAAATCGTCTGAATCAAGGGAACCATGTCAAAAACTATGGCCGAACCAGCCAGAATCATTTCCTTGGAGGGAGGCACTTCGGGTTTTCGCAAGGCCAATAAAATCCCATGCAAGGTATCAAACAATCCCACACGACTGTAAAAGGAACGAAGATCGAGACAGATCACGACCTGCCCCCAATACCGACTCTCCCCGTCCGACGAGGTCACGAGAACCGGCGCAAAAAACATGATATCGACAATGCTCTTGTTATCCTGATCCGGAACAAGAATCTGGACGGCTCCGGTTCCTTGCGCGCGCATGGCCAAACCACGAGCCTGAACCGGCCCGCTGCTGAAGAGTTGCCGCCCCATGGCATGATCCGCGTCAATGGCCGGATAGACATGGGTCACCACATTGTCTCTCGCAAGCCAGACCGAACGCACACTCCCCTCATGAACGAGCAATCGCCTTGCCAAAGTTTGAAACAGCTCAGGCTGCATATCCGGGTTGGCCTGAATCGACGACCGCAAGGCTGTTATCAAATGAAGCTTCGCATCAAGTGCGTTCTCCAACCTCGCTGCAACGTCAGTCATGACATGCAGCACTTCCGCCCGACTCTTTTCGACATGGTTATCCCTGTCGGCACCATACCCAAAAAAAACGATCGCTGCGACAACCAAACCGGCAATAAGGGGAATCAGGTAGACAACTCGTTTGAGCATAGTGATAAAAATCCATAATGGCCAGAAGGTTACACGACATCGGTATGGCACCATACCAAAAGTATGTCCAAAGTGAAATGGATTCTGAAAAAACAGGTGACCGAGACAAAAAAATCAGCCGACGACAGTGACTCCGAGCTGCGTGCTCTCATGGGTCGAGGGAACGCTGATACACGTCAAACTGTCATGAGGAAGGAACGAAACAGACGGGATCAGGGCACCGGCCTGCCGTTGCAGACGAATCTCCCGGACCCGGCGCAAATGCCGGCTTCCGATAGGATCAAAGGAAACGGCGGGAGAGGCTTTTGGATCACTCAGAAAATTGAACACCAGATTTTCCGACAGGCTGAACATGGATTCGAATTCCCGCATAACCCGCAATCCCGGCACCAAACGGTCGGCCAGCCGCAGGGAATTCCCCCAGCCTTTGCGCCCTGTCACGGTCAGACTGCCTTTGATAAGTTGTTTCTTGACCACAAACGGTAACCGCCGTTTATCCATGGTGGAAAGCAGGGTATCGTCCGAATCGCGATTGGGTTTTCGAAACAGGGTCAACGCGGTTTCCAATTCCCTTCTGAACCGCCGGTCAGCCTGCGCTTCCACATACACGTGGGACAACTTGGACCCGGAATTCATGTCCATAAGTGCGTTCGGCACAAAATAATTATGCGCCACGACATCAGCGGCCAGATGGGTCAGATACCCGTAGGCATAGGCCTGAACTTCAGCGTCCTTGGCCGAATTGAGCAACTTGAAACCCGTGACCCAATTATGACTATGGCCGGGGCGAAACTTGGTTCCCTTGCCAATGAAAATATCGGCGGACAGGCATCCATACAAAAACGCGTTTCTGTATCGATCGAGCAAGGCTGCGACCAATGGGGGAAGACATCCCACGTCAGCCAAAACAGAATTCCCCAACGCGAGATGCACACCCGGTCCCCAGGCAAAAGCCTGATCCGGAATCAGCATCACGAAACCACTGATGATGAGGGCAAAAATATATTTCACTTTCGATGTGCTCACCGGCAGAACGTAAGGCCCTGTGCGGAAAAGTCAATGAAAATCGGATGGGCTTATGCCGCCGGACACTCCCCGGCTCCGTCCCTTTTTATCCCTGTCAGACAAGCGTTTTTAAAAAAGGGGAAAAATACTCGGGGAAAACACGATGTTGCCCAACCTTTCCCAAAACAACGGAAGCCCCACACTTTCCACGGCTCCCGTTCGCTTGTGAACAAAAAACCGCACAGGGAGGCTCTTCCCTGTGCGGTGATTTACTGCGTACTATTTCCAGACAGCGGCGTGTTCGGCCACAAAGTCGTCAAATGTCCGAGCCGGTTTTCCGGTCACATACTCCACGGCTTTGGTTACATTGTCGGCCATGCCAAGCTTGATAATCCGAGTCAGACTGACCAACATATCATTATTCCACTGGGGAACATCCTGCTCCTGCAACAGCTGAACAAACGCTTCTTCGGATGCCGGGGCATACTCGACCGTGCGCCCAATGGCCGCCGTGATCTTTTCCGCCACCTGAGACAACGTCAGCCCTTCAGGACCGGTCAGGGCATAAAAACTGTTTTCAAATCCCGTGTTGTCCAGCAACAGCCGGGCCGCACAGTCCGTGACATCCCGGACATCAATATAACTGACAGCAGCGGCCTCCTGAGGCAGGGCAATGACACCGGCCCGAACCATCTCGGCATACGGACCGATAAAATTCTGCATGAAACAATTGGGACGAAGCACGGTGTACGTGATCTTCGAATCCTCCACGAACTGATCGACCATGCCGTGTTCCCGGCCAAGCCGCCAATGGGCATCAGACGAGGCGCCATATCCTGAAGAACGCACGATATATTCAATACCGGCCTTTTTCGCGGCTTCAACGGTCAAATGCCCGTACCGGGACAATTTTTCCTGCATGGGTATGGACAAAAAGACCCGATCACATCCGGCCATGACACGGGCAATGGAATTCACGTCCTTGAAGTCAAACACGCGGGCTTCGACACCCGAATTCGCCAAGGCGTCAGCCCTGGCCTGGGAATGGACGCCGGCAACCACTTCCGCCCTGCCGTCAAGCGAATCAATCAGGGCTGTTCCAAGAAGTCCTGCGCCACTCGGAATGAAAATCTTGCTCATGTATACGCTCCTCCCCTCGCCTTGGACGAAGGTCTTGTTGTTAACTTCGGTGCAGGCTACACGAAGATGACGGCATAAGGCAAACACGAAGACCATTCCTCTGCCGATTTCGACCATTGACCGATTCCATGGTTGCGCCTTTGGCGCATGGAGTGCTAAATCCAACCCATGCTTGAAAATTTCAGGAGATACAATGTTACTCGGAATTGACGTTGGCGGCACCCATACCGATGCTGTGGCCATGGACCTGAGTCAGGGAGTTCAAGTGGTCGCGTCTTGCAAGGTGCCCACTCGGCACGAGGATCTGCTGTCCTCGGTTACAGAGGCCCTGAAAACGATACTGTCCCGCATAGGCGACACCTCGGTATCGCAACTCAACCTGTCAACCACATTGTCCACCAATGCCATTGTTCAGGGGAAAACCGAAGAGGTGGGCGTCATCGTCACGTCCGGTCCCGGCATTGATCCGCACAACTTCATGCCATGCAAAAATTTTCATGTCATCGAAGGGTCCATTGATCACCGTGGCAACGAAGTCCGAGCCGTCTCCATCGCCCATCTGGTCGAGGCCATCGAGTCCTGTCGAAAAAACGGCATCCAGACCTTTGCCGCTGTCGGCAAATTCTCGACCAGAAACCCGCGCCACGAAAATTTCATCCGCCGCATGGTCTGCGACATCAAGGAAGACGATGCCTGCGATGTGACGGATTTTGTCACGGTCGGGCACCAACTCGGCGGAGCACTCAACTTTCCACGCCGGGTCGCCACCGCCTATTTCAACTGCGCGGTCTGGCGGCTCTACAACGAATTTGCCACAGCCGTGGAAAACGCCCTGGCTGAAATGGGACTTGGTCACGTCACCGTGAACATGCTCAAGGCGGACGGTGGCACCATGCCACTCCAGCAATCACGCACCATGCCAGTCCAATCCATTTTTTCCGGTCCCGCCGCCTCCGTGATGGGCATCATTGCCCTGACCGACATTTTTCACGACTCAGTCATTCTCGACATCGGCGGCACCACCACGGATATCGCGGTCTTTGCCGACGGTGCGCCTCTCATCGAACGAGAAGGCATTTCCATCGGTTCCCATCCGACACTGGTCACGGCTCTCAAAGTCCACTCCATCGGCATTGGCGGAGATTCCGCCATTTCCATCATGGGAGACGATATTCGGGTCGGTCCCAGTCGCGTGGGTCCATCTGTCTGCATGGGCGGCGAACAGGTCACCCTCACCGATGCCCTCAACTGCGAGGGAATCGCCGCAGTCGGCGATGTGGCTGCCTCGAAACAGGCCATGACTGCCTTTGCCACGCACCATTCCATTCCCGAAGACGTGCTGGCCCGGAAGGCCGTGGCCCATGCTGCCGACGCCATTTACACGGCCACGCGTTCCTTGATCGACGAAATCAATTCAAAACCGGTCTACACCATTCACGAGCTGCTCGATGCCAAGAAAATCGTGCCCAAAAAGGTCTATCTCATGGGCGGCCCGGCTCAGGCCCTGAAAAATGAACTATTCCAAAGATTCCAGGTTTCCACCGAAGTCCCGGACAATTATGATGTGGCCAACGCCATCGGAGCGGCCCTCACCCGCACCACATGGGAGCTGGAACTCTTTGCCGACACGCAACGCCACGTCATGTTCATCCCGACGCTTTCCTATCGCGAAAACATCCCGACCAGTTACGATCTGTCGGACGCCAAGAAGGACGCGGTCAATCAACTGACCATGCAACTTGATTCCATGGGGGTTTTTCTCCAGCCCGAAGACGCACAGATCACCCACGCGTCCAGTTTCAACATGATTGAAGGGTCAAACCAGGTCGGCAAGAACATCCGCGTGAAGTGTCAGGTCAGACCCGGTGTCATCAAGACGCTCGCGGGGAGGAAATAACCATGCTCAAATCCACCAACCGTCTCGGTATCATCTTTTTCCCGGCCTTTGACTGGGCCATCTCCCCCACACATCCGGAACGGCAGGAACGACTGCTCTACACCCAAGACCAGTTGCGCGAGGAAGGCATCTTCGATATCGAAGGCGTGCGGGAATACAAGCCGGACGTCGCCTCCATCGAAGACGTGGAGCGCGTTCATTTCTGTTTTCCCGAAGTACCAAGTGTAGCGACCCGCTCCCATCTCATTTCAGCCGGAGGGGCCATAAAAGCAGCAGATCTGGTCATGGAAGGAGAACGGGATTGCGCGTTCGCCATGGTGCGTCCCCCCGGGCACCACGCCATGAAGGTCGTGCACGGTTCTCGCGGTTTTTGCACGATCAACATCGAAGCCGTGATGATCGAACACATTCGCGAAAAATATGGCCGCAAGAAAGTCGCCATCGTGGACACGGATTGTCACCACGGCGACGGGTCACAGGACGTCTACTGGAACGACCCGGATACCTTGTTCATTTCCATTCATCAGGATGGCCGGACCCTGTATCCCGGTTCCGGTTTTCCGCATGAACTCGGTGGTCCCAATGCCAGAGGCAAGACCCTGAACATTCCGCTGCCGCCCAACACCTCGGACGAGGGATTTCTCATGGCCATGGAACGCGTGGTCATGCCAATTCTCGATGATTTCAAACCGGATCTGATCATCAATTCAGCCGGTCAGGACAATCATTTTTCCGACCCGATCACCAACATGAACTTTTCAGCCAAGGGGTATGCCGCACTCAACGACATGCTCAAGCCGGACATCGCGGTTCTGGAAGGTGGCTATTCCATTCAAGGTGCGCTGCCATACATCAATCTCGGCATTTGTCTGGCCATGGCGGGCGTGGATTATTCGCACGTCAAGGAACCGAATTACAATCCCGACATGATCGCGCAGGACGCGAAGACAACCGCGTACATTGAAAAGCTCTGCGATCATCTGCCGAGATTATATTTCGACCCGCCGTCATACGAAGCAACCGGCGATCGGGAAAGCGGCGTTTTCTCAGGCGACACCCTCGTTCGCCACAGGCAGATTTATTATGACACTGACGGAATCAATGAAGTCCAGCAGGAATCCGTCACTGTCTGCGATTCCTGCCGTGGGTTATATAAAGTCGAAACCCGCGCGGACTCCGGCCCACTCTGTTTGGGGGTAGAAATTCCTATTGACGCTTGTCCCGCCTGTCGGCGCAACGGATACAAGCTCATCGAGGATGCCCAGCTCAAAGGGAATTATCGGTATATTCAACTGATAAATCGCCTCGACAAAGAATACCAACGATACGGTTTTTAGGGGAAGAGGCTCTGACGAGCCTCTTTCTGATATTTATTTGGGGAAAGCCACTCCGCATAAGGGGGGGGGGTGGCTTTCTTTTTTTTTGGGAGAAAAAAAGAAAAGAGAAGAGGGAAGGAAAAGGCCCAATTTTTCGTTTTTATTGAGGTTTGCGCGCTACGCGGTGGGGAGTCATTCGGAATTATTTCAAAGGTTTCGCCTTTACGGCGACCTGCTTTTTGCGAGGGGCAAATTGTCAAACCAAACTTAACACCCCGGCAAGTCCCTGCTCCTCAATGATTTCCCAGGTTGTCCTGTATCCGAATTTCTTCCTTGGTCGATGGTT
>NZ_WUEH01000018.1 GCF_010468615.1 Pseudodesulfovibrio sp. JC047
ATTACTAATACGCCATAAGGCGAGGGTGAAGCCTGGCCTAATTAAAGAGAAAACAACGAAGAAAGGGAGTTCTTGACATGGTGCCGCATAAGAAAAAGCCCCCCTTTGGATCGTGCGAGATGCACGCCAAAGGGAGGAAATTTGTACGACAGAGAATCGAAAACAGATTATGCATCAAGTGTCGCAACATACTCCATGATAGCCTGAGCGGACCGTTTGGACAGATTCACGGCCTCAGCCACAGTCTTGGCGCCGGTCACCACATCGCCTGATGCGAAAATGCCTTCGCGAGTGGTGCGACCATCTTCATTGGTGATAATCAACCCTGTTTTCCCGACTTCGATACCAGACAAATTGTCTCTGGGAGCCTGGCTGGCTGCGATGAACATCGTATCAGCCTGGATAAAATGTTCACTTCCTTCCACCTGAACGAGCCTCGAGGAATCTCCGTCCTGCACCATTTCGGTCTTGATACATCGCACGCCGTCATCAAGAAGTTCCAACGGTGTGGTATAAAAACGAAATGAAACACCGTCGATTTTGGCGTATTCATATTCATATTTGGTGGCGGTCATGTTTTCCTCGCCACGACGGTACAGGACAAGGACTTCTTCCGCGCCCTTGCGCCGAGCGGTCCGGGCAACATCCATGGCCACGTTTCCGGCACCAATGACAACCACACGTTTACCCAAAGAATACACCTTGGGATTCTTGAGATAATTAATCGCGTAATGGACATTTCCCAATGTTTCGCCCTTGATCCGCAATGGCTTTGGACTCCACACGCCGGTTCCGATGAAAATAGCTTTGTACCCGTCACGCAACAAATCATCGAGGGTAATGATCGGGCCGATGAGCATGTTCGGACGGATTTTGACGCCCAGTCGTTCCAACAACTTCTTGAGCTTCACCAAAATCCGCTTTGGCAGACGAAATTCAGGGATACCGTATTGAAGGACGCCGCCAATCTTGTCTTCGGACTCGAAAATCGTCACATCAAACCCTTTGGATGCAAGAATAAACGCCACGGTCAATCCGGCCGGTCCTGATCCGACGATGGCAATTTTCTTGCCATTGTTTGCATGTTCCGGCTTTCTTAATGAGATGTGTTCCAAATAATAATTGGAAATATAATTTTCAATGTCACTCACCTGAATCGGCGCACTTTTTCGACCAAGAATGCAATGTCCTTCGCAAAAATTTTCATGCGGACAAATTAATGAACACACCACCGAAAGCGGGTTATTGTTGAATAACAATTCCCCGGCTTCAAAAGTTTTGCCGTCGAGCAAGAGTTTAATGACTTCGTTGATCGGCGTGCTGATCGGGCATCCCTTGCTGCACAACGGTTTTTTGCATTGCAAACAGCGACTCGCCTCTTCAATGATATGTTTTCCCATACAAACCCAAATATGTTCAGAAGGTTAATCCAATGGACTATTCATGGCAGATGATACTGATGGTCAAAGTTTCAAGCTAAAGCAAAAATTCATGAAGCTTTTTGCATGGTCTTGTCAAGCGTATTCCATACTCAACGGCTCTGTTTATCGTCATTTCCCAACGTTTTTCCCCGGCTCATATGGAGTCATATTTGGAAAAAAACCGCAATTATGCCATGATACACGGCAAACAAGGAGAAAAGATCATGCAATTGTCTTTAAAGATGCACGCTCCCGATTTTACCCTTGTCGATGTCAAAAATCGCACGATTTCACTTTCTGATTTTAAAGGGGAATATGTCCTGTTGGTCTTCAATAGAGGGTTCCTGTGACCATTCTGCCGACGGCACATGGCGCAGTTGCGCCAAGAATCATCTTTATTGGAAGGCATGAACATGGTCGTCATGGTCATTGGTCCTGAAAGTCATGATGCCTTCAAAGCGTATTGGGAAAAGGAACGATTGCCGTTCATTGGACTTGCCGATCCGACACACGCTGTCCTGCAACTGTATAATCAGCAAATAAAATTCCTGAAATTGGGAAGAATGCCAGCACAAATGATGGTTGATCCTGATGGGAATCTTCAATTTATCCATTACGGCAATTCAATGGCAGATATCCCCTCCCTTGCTGAAATCGAGACGGTGCTTTCTCGCTAAAAAAAGGTCCGGTCAAAACGACCGGACCTTCAAAGGATTCTTACTGTCTCGCCTCTCCGATTTTCAACCGGACAGCGTCCTGATGCTATTTGAATTCATGTACGAGAATATAGTCATTGGCAACCCGCGTCGCATGGCACCCGATACACCCTGCGGGCTTCCCGGCTTTTTTCACGGTTCCATCAGGCATATATTTGACCCAATACCAATCCCCGGCATCAGGATTGTATCCCTTAATTTTATACATGACAGTAATCACCAACAACTCTTTTTCGTCCTCACTATAATTTTCCTTCACTTCAATGGTTCCGGGCATCACTGGAGCCATCATGCATTTCAACCCCGTCGCATTGACAAAGACTTTGTGTTTCGGCCCATGAGGAGCACGCCCGTCCTGCATTCCCTCGTGGTCTGGCCAAAATCCCCATTCGGTGTACGGATCAACCGTGGTGATGTATTCCCACAATTTCGCGGAATCGGGACCAGGCATGTCTTCGGCCATTACTGTTCCTGCCAAAAGTGTCAGAGCACACGTCAGGAAAAGGGCAATCACACAACATTTTTTCATAAATCTCTCCTTGTTTTCATGGATATATTAATCAGAAAAAAGCCACGACGAGATGATACCCGGTCACAAGTTGCAGGAAGGCCAACACGACCAACACCAAATTGTTGGCACCGTGAAAGAGTGGGAGCACTTTTCGCGGCGCTTTCTTGAATCGCATATACAATCCGGACCCGGCGCCAAAAAGAATCAAGGGGAGCATGACCATGGCAATTTTCTGGTGCGTTCCTGTCATGCCGCTGGCTCCATACAGCATATTGGCAACAAGACTACCGGCCACCATGCCCAACGCCCAAACGGCCATGACAAGCACGCCATATCTGACATGCCCTTTCCAATCGAATTTGACCTTCTGCCCCCAAAGAACAAATCTGGCCCGGTTGACTCCCTGATTGGCAACCCACAATGAAAGAAAGAAGACAAGAATCATGATGGTCGGATGGGCAAGCGCTAGGAGGAGAGGAATATCACGATTTCTTCCCTGCGCTCTTTGTTCCATATCCCCCGCTGCTGACGCGCATCGCAAAACCGAAGCAACCGTCTGGGGCTGTTCATCCAGGAGACGAGATACCCCAAGAATCTCCCGCGCTGACAGGGACGCGCCATTGGACGCCATTCGCTCCACAATTGGCTCCCAGATCGTCTTCCCATCGGTCAAACGTGCGCAAATGCGGTCCGCAGAATGACAAATCACACACCGTTCCTGAACGTCCGTCAATTTCACTTCACGGGCAAAACAGACCGAAGAACTTGAAAAAATGACGACACAAAACAGAAAGGAAAAAACAAAAAAGGTAACTTTCATACTCCATTCCATCTGATACGTCTCTTTTCAAGTCAACAATTTTACCCAATTAATAACACGCCCTTTCTTGCCTTTTAGGTCGTGAGCAGCGTATGAAATGGTCCATGCCTGTTGTACCATTTACCCAAAAAGTCATTGATCTCATTCATGCCATCCCCGCCGGCAAAGTCAGTACCTATGGACATATCGCAGCCATGGCAGGGAATCGCCGGGCCGCTCGACAAGTCGCTCGAATCCTTCATTCCTTTTCTCGAAAAGAAGCACTGCCATGGCACCGGGTCATCAACAAACAAGGGCAGATCTCACTCCCCCGTTCACATGGATATGAAATGCAAAAGAAACGACTCGAAGCCGAAGGTGTGATTTTTGACACATCTGACACCATTGACCTCAACGTCTTCCTGTGGCGAAGTGAAACCCCATGAAAAAGGACGGTGTGCCGCCAAAAAAACGTTGCACACCGTGCCTTTTTTGCAATAGTTTAGGAAAATGAAACATACACACCTACACGCTGTATCCTGTGTCTTGATTCTTTTTGCCCTTGGAGCCTGCACCAGTAAAGTACCGGAACTCGGTATGCGTGACGGCTTGTTCGCTCCTTGCGGAACATCTCAAGAATGCCTTTCCTCCCAGGCCAATGATGCCCACCACGCAATCGCACCGATAGTCACGACCAAAACCCCGGAAATTGTCATGGTCGATCTGGGCAATGCCATTGAATCCATTTTTGGAGGGACTGTTCTGCTTGTGGAAGGGAAATATCTTCGCGCGGAATTCAAAAATTCATTCTTTCGCACCGTTGATGATGCAGAATTTTATTATGATGAACCTGCCGGAGAAATCCAGATTCATATACTATCCCGCAGCGGCTGGTTTGATTTTGGGAACAATCGCGATCGAATAGAAGAAATCCGGCGGCAGATGAAGCAGTAACGAAAACACCTGTGCTCCCGGCACGATGTCATCCATGCCGAGAGTAATAAAAACGAAAAAGATCAAAGCCTCACGAACAAAATCGCAATGCTTTGATCTTTTATTTACGCCTTCCAGTTCAAAACGTGTGATACTCTTTAGGCATCGAACAAGTCGATGCCGAATAACCACACACAGTGTGGCAAGAGTGTATCCAACTCACACGTTACCGTGAAATGGCTTCATTCGGACATGTTTCAATGGCTTCATCCACACAGTCCGCAGTGGAATCGGGTTTTATCACAACAGCCTTTTCACCGTCTTCGTCCATTTCAAAAACTTCGGGACAAATTTCAACACAGGATTCACAGCCGATACATTCATCCGGGTCGATAGTAATAGCCATAGTACATCCTCCTAGAATAATTAAAATAAATTAATTCATAAAATTCTGCTGAGCCAATATAGCCTTTCAAACAATTTGGTGGCAATAGTTTTCCTGAAAAAATATCAACCAAACGCCATAGATACCAAAACTCGCCAGCAAAAAATATGCAATTTTAATGAGTTAGCATTCAGGCATCCATGTCCAGCAAAAAGACTCGGAAAAAACTATTTTTAATGATAAATCATCACAGACTCTTAAAAAGATTGTCCGCAAAAATCCTTACTCTCGTACGAATTGAGAAATGTCATGAACACAACAAAAAAAATCATCTTCAAAAGAGATCAGGCCATTCTTCTTGCTGCGGGGATGGCCATTACGATTTTCATGATCCTTCTTTTTACCAATCAGCCACAAATCCTTTCCTTCCTTGAACTAAAAATATATGATCAATACATTCAAAGATATCATAAGCCAGCAGCAACCGGTGTGCCAGTCATCATCGATCTGGATGAAAAAAGCCTGACAGAAAAAGGCCAATGGCCATGGCCGCGCTATCGAGTCGCCTTACTGATGAAGTACCTTCAGGCCTATGGAGCGGCAGCCGTCGCCACGGATATCATTTTTGTCGAACCCGATCGGACCTCGCCACAAATCATCAGACGTGATGTCCTCAGAGATTTGAAGTTCTCCATTGATTTCACCGGGCTTCCCGCTGATTTTGAAGACTATGACAGGCTATTGGCAGCCAACCTCGCAGGTGGACCGTTTGTTCTCGCCATCGATTTCATGAATCCCACGCAACGGGCTCAAAAGACGTTACCTCCCCCTCATGAATGTCCTATCGTCCCAATCAAAGTCGCTGTCATTGCTTCACCCGGAGCCATCTCTCCCCATGATGTCCTGCCCCGGGGAGACCATATGATCTGCCCGATTCCGACCTTGGCAAAAACGGGCAATCGCACCGGATTTATTACCATAGCACCGGATGCCGACTCGGTCTATCGACGCGCCCCATTGTTATATAGTTACCACAACCAAATATATCCGAGTCTGGCATTGGCTTCGCTCATGCAGGCCATGGACACAGACAGCATCATTCTCAAAATGTGCTCCGTCGGTATAGAATCAATCAAAATCAAAGGGACTGTCATTCCGACGGATCATCACGGCCGCCTGCTCGTCAATTACCGGGGGAAAATGAAGACTTTTGAATATATCAGTGCATCGGATGTGCTCAATCGGAAACTCCCTGACGGAGCACTCCAGGGCCGTATAGCCCTGATCGGTACGTCGGCCTCGGGACTGAAGGACCTTCGCCCCACA
This sequence comes from Pseudodesulfovibrio sp. JC047, assembly GCF_010468615.1. Classification (NCBI taxonomy): domain Bacteria; kingdom Pseudomonadati; phylum Thermodesulfobacteriota; class Desulfovibrionia; order Desulfovibrionales; family Desulfovibrionaceae; genus Pseudodesulfovibrio; species Pseudodesulfovibrio sp. JC047. Next base: position 6,092 of record NZ_WUEH01000018.1, read on the forward strand.
CCGCTTGATCCCCATGCACCGGGCGTGGAAACCCATGCCACAATCATTGATAATATTCTATCAAACCAGTTCATTGTCATCCCGGACTGGGTCAAAGGCATCGAATTTTCCGGCATGGTTGCTGCCGGATTGCTCACGACACTGCTTCTCATGTGGGCACGAGCATCCTGGCTGATTCTCCCGTTAATAGGTCTGGGATACGCCATGTGGTACGGATCAGTGCTGATTTTTCAAGAGCAACGGTATTTCCTGTCGCCGCTCTATTCCTATTTGACGCTGGGACTCACTTTCACCACGTTGACCATGCTCAAATTCTGGCGAGAGGAACGTGCCAAAAAATTCATCCACGGCGCATTCGCACACTATCTTGCCCCATCGGTCATTTCCCAAATCATGAATAATCCCGAAGCCCTGACCTTGGAAGGACAGGAAAAAGACATCACCATCCAATTTTCAGATGTGCGCAACTTCACATCGCTTTCGGAACAACTGACGCCGACACAGGTGACGGACCTTCTCCACGACTACCTCACCCCCATGACCCGCATCATCACGGAACACCATGGGACTTTGGATAAATTCATTGGCGACGCGGTCATGGCTTTCTGGAATGCGCCACTGGACGTCCCCAACCACCAGCAACACGCAGTCACAACCGCTCTGGCACAATTGGCTCATCTTGAAACACTCAATGAAGAATTTCTTGAAACATACGGCTTTGCCATTGCTATCGGCATCGGCATCCATTCCGGTCCTGTCCGCGTTGGCAACATGGGATCGGCTGACCTCTTTGACTACACGCTTATCGGTGACAACGTGAATCTGGCCTCGCGACTTGAGGGATTGACAAAATATTACGGACAAAAATTGGTCGTTAGTCAATCTATAGTTGACGCCTGCGATGCAACATACCATTTCCGACAACTGGACACTGTTCGCGTCAAAGGGAAACACAAACCGGTCACCATTTACACGGTCTATACCGCAAACGAAGCCGATGCGCGCAAAGAAGAACTCGACCTGTCCGAAAGAGCACATCAAGCCTATCTGGCCATGGATTTCAAAAAGGCCAAAACCCTGTTCACAGAACTGCATGAAACCGGCAACGACACCACGCTTTACACCGTGTATATTGAGCGGTGCGACCACCTGGTGGCCAATCCGCCCGACTCTGACTGGGACGGCGTGTTCACCCACAAGAGCAAATAAAAAAGGGACCATGAAAGGCCCCTTTGCAAATTCTTGTATCCATCGACTTATGGATTATTCATCATGGCTTCGATGAAGCTGTCCGGCCAAAGAGCTGGTGACGGGTCTCCATCCATGAGTCGCTCTTTGCCGGCCGCATCCAACACGAAACCGTTTTTGATAAAACTGGTATAAAACCCGGCGGCATCGATATCTCCAATCAGGATACACCCGACCAGAACATTTTCCCTGAAAATCAATTTTCGGTAAATGGACTTTTCCCGATCCAGATGAACCGTTGTTTCATATTCGGTGTCATCTGCATGATTGGTTTCTCCAACGGAAATAGTCGGCAACCCGTAATACGTGATGGAATTCATGGACATGCCGCCGGTATACGGAGTATCGGCACCGGCCATATTCATCCCGGCGTATCGCCCCTGAGTGTATGCGTTGGGCCAAATGGGTCGCACCGTATACTCTCCGGTCAAAAGATCTTTTGCCTCGGCCACATCCCCGGCAGCAAACACATCCGCATCACTGGTGGTCAGAAAGTCATTGACCCGAATTCCCTGCTGCGTTGTCAAACCGGCCTGAGAGGCCAGCCCCATGTTGGGACGGACACCTGCGGCAACAATAACCACATCCGCTTCGACAAACCCGGAATCCGTCTCCACACCGGTGATCGCCCCATCCGCATTTCGAACGATTTCCTTGGTACCAGTGCCTTGCATGAATCGAATGCCATTTTTTTCTAAATGATCGACAATCAATTCTCCGGCCGTCTCATCAAAATAGGTCCGCATGATGCGAGACCGCACGACAATGGTCACATCAACGCCTTTTTCCGCAAACCCTTCGGCGGCTTTCAAGGCGATCAACCCGGCACCGATCACCACGACTTTCCTGACGGTATCCACCAACTCCTTGAGCGTTTCCGCATGCGCCACGGTGGTAAAATTATGGACCCCGCTCCCAGTGATACCAGGCAGGTCCGGCGTGACTGGCGTGCCACCTGTTGCGAGTAACAATTTGTCATAGGAAACGGTGTCACCTGTATCCAATGTGAGTTTTTTCTCGTATGGATCAAGAGATAACACCCTTGAATCAAGACGCATTTCAACCCCATTTTTTTCATAAAACGTTTCCGGACGAAACGGCAGGGTTTCAAATTTGATTTTATCTGATAAGTAATAGGAAATGAGCGGACGTCCATATGTCAAAACAGCCTCATCACTGATAACCGTGATGGAGCCAGCCGAATCATGTTGACGAATTCCCTCAATGGCTCCGATGGCCGAAACGCCATTTCCGACAATAACGTAATTCATAGAACATTTTCCCACGCCTAAAAAACACATCATTAACAATTATGACAATAAAACACCATTTTTGCAGAGACTTCGACTTTTACACAGTTTTCTGTCAAAAATCCACTTCAATAATTAAAACAGTTGTTTCATAGTAACATATTGAAATACAAAATAAAAAATGAAAATGAAAAATTTGCCAGAACCCGGAAGAACCGTTAATTAAAGCACCTTCCAATGACTATAAACAAGAGATAAGCACACCGTGAGCATTCAGGGAAATAAAGTACTCATTGCCAATAGAGGCGAAATCGCTGTTCGGATCATGGAGGCATGTTCCGATCTGGGCGTTCCATTTGTCGCCCTGTATACGGAAGAAGACGCCCAATCCGGGCATATCGATGTCGCCAAACGACTTGGTGGCGAAAAGTCACTCTACCGTATCCACAATTACCTCGATGCCGGAGATATTCTGTCTGTGGCGGATGAATCCGGTGCAACCGCTATCCATCCGGGCTACGGATTTTTCTCGGAAAATTACCGTTTTGCCAGACGAGTGGTCAATCGGGATCGCCCCATGACCTTTATTGGACCATCATGGGAGGTCATTCGTGACCTTGGCGACAAAATCAACACGAAGCGGCTGGCCCGCACATTGGGCGTGCCCACCGTCCCCGGTTCAGACCGGGCTATATACGATGAATTGGAAGCGGAATCCATTGCCGAAAGCCTCTTTGAATTCCAGACAAAAATGGGCATTTCCCGCCCTGTAGTTCTGGTCAAGGCATCCGCTGGCGGTGGCGGCATGGGCATCGATGAAGTTGAGGACATGGCTCGTTTCAGGCAGACCTATCGTCGTATTCGCAACTACTCGCTGCGGACATTCAACGACGAAGGCGTTCTTATCGAGCAACGGGTTTTCAACTTCAATCATCTCGAAGTCCAGATCGCCTCGGACCGGACCGGTTTGAATCCGGTTCATTTCGGCACACGGAACTGCTCCGTCCAGAGTCCGGGCCTGCAAAAACGAATCGAAGTCGCTCCCGGCTTCTGGCCTGAAAATCTCGGCTATACATTCGATGCCCAAAAACTCATGAACGACATTACCGAATATTCACTCTCCATCGCCCGTGAGATCAAATACGACAACGTGGGCACCTGGGAATGGATTGTCACCCCGGACGGGTCACCATTCCTCATGGAAGTGAATACCCGTATTCAGGTGGAAAATGGAGTTTCAGCCTGCATTGCCTCAACAAAAGGCAACAATGACGTCGATCTGGTCAGAGAACAAATTCGAATCGGACTTGGCGAAGAGCTGGGATACACCCAAAAGGACGTTTCTTTCGATGGCGTGAGCATCGAATATCGTCTCATTGCCGAAGACACGACCAACGGATTCACCCCATGGGTCGGCAAGATCGAAGAACTCAAATGGACGGACCGCGAGTGGCTTTCCTTGCACACGCACGTTCCACTTGATCGCACCTATCAAATTCCAACAGAATATGACCCCAATCTGGCCTTGGCCATCATTTGGGGCAAAGATCTGAAAGAAGCCAAGAAACGTGGCCTGGAATTTCTGAACGACCTCAAACTCAACGGTGGGGACTCAAGCGGTGCTGGCATGAAGTCCAACATCCCCTTCCTGATTGAGAAAACAGCAAATCTGCTTGAATTCTAACACTATGAATATAGAAAAGAAATTACAAGATCTTCAGGAACGAGTGACGTATGCCCGCGACATCCTTGGTGGCACGCCCCGATCGGAGTTGGATGCCTTTTCCAAGGAAATAGCGGAGTTCTCTGCCAAAAACACAGAACTCACAGACGAGCTGCAAAACCGTGCGTTGGATTCGCTGGACGCCCGATTGATCGCCATGGAATCCGCCATTGATACGCAACTGACGGCCATGGACAAAGTCCGTATTGTCCGCCATCCACAACGGATGTGCCTCAAGGACATTCTGGAAAATGTCTATGACAATTACACCGAAATCGGTGGCCAGGACGAGCACTCAATCGACCCGGGAATGCTCATTGCCCGTGCCTACATCACCAGACGGCGTGGCAAAAAGCTCATCAATCAGCCGGTCATGGTCGTTGGTCAAGAAAAAGGCCATGGCGAAGACTTTCGTAACGGCGGCTCCATCAAGCCCTGGGGAAACAGCAAGGCCTTGAAATACATGAAGGTCGCGGCTCGGGAACAGATCCCCATCCACGCATATGTCAATACGCCCGGCTCCTACCCGGTGGAAGACTTTCCGGGTGCAGCCCAACAGATTGCTGAAAACATTTATGAAATGGCAGGACTTCCCGTCCCGATCATTGCGATCTTTTCCGAAGGCGGTTCCGGCGGTGCCGAGGCCATTGGCATGGCTGACAAACGGCTGATGCTTTCACACGGCTACTATTCCGTCATTTCTCCCGAGGGAGCGGCCGCCATCGAAGGACATATTCGAGGCTCGGAACGCGCCCCTGCCGAACTCATTGAATCCTGCGCTCTTGCCCAACGCATCACTGCACAGGACAATCTGGAAAACGGCTATATCGATGAAATCATTCAGGAACCACCGCTTGGTGCCCGCGCCGATCATTTTGACTTCTACAAACAGGTTCGAGAACAGGTCGTCAGAGCGACCGATGAAATCGCACTCAGCGTGCGTGGCGTCCGACTGTTCCGGGCCATGGCCATGCGCCATTTTCATCGACACACGGATATCATTGTCCGCTGGTCGCTCAACGAAACGGCCCGCGAACGACTGATCGCCAAACGATTCAAGAAATACCGAAAATTGGCCCAGCACGCCTACAAGGACAATCGGTCCCTGATGGACAAGCTCACGGCCACCAGTTCCGGTATTGTATCCAACACCTCCAGCCTGCTTGTCTACGGCTTGGTTAAACCATTTCGCCAGCGTGTCGGTCGCATCATCGAGGAAGCCACTGACGAAATTCATGTGGTCACCGGCAAAATTGACGCGGTTGTCAAAAACGGTCTCAAAAAAATTGGCATCAAGCTGGATAGCAACAAACAGCAGGAAATGGAGCTGACCGGTCTTTCCACTTCGCAAGAAACAAAGCCCGCAATTACCAGCGACAATGGCTACATCAGCCCGCAGGCCAAAATGGACCGGGAAGTGACCTGTCCACACGCGGCCAAACGCGGCTGTCTCGATATCTGGGCCAGAGACCTGTTCACCGATTTTGCCGGTGTCTGCCCTCATTGCGGATACAATTTCCCCATGGAATATCAGTGGTATCTGCACAATCTCTTTGACAAGGATTCGCTTCAGGAATTCAATCGGGACATTGCGGCGGGCAACCCCACACAATTTCCCAATTTCGATGCTCGTGTGGACGCGGCCAAGAAAAAAACGGGATTGCAATCAAGCTGCATGACTTTCAATGCCAGTCTTGAAGGGATCAACATCACCTGCGCCACGCTGATCGCCAATTTCCGAGGTGGGTCCGTGGGTGCGGCTGAAGGTGAAAAATTCATCCGCGCGCTGGAGCTGGCGCAAACCAAACACCAGCCTTTCCTTGCCTATGTTCACGGAACAGCGGGTATCAGGATTCAGGAAGGTGTTAACGGTCTGATTCAGATGCCACGCTGCACCATGGCTGTTCGCAAATACATCGAGGAAGGCGGCCTGTATATCGTCCTGTATGATACCAATTCATACGCCGGACCTGTTGCCTCGTTCCTTGGATGCTCTCCCTACCAATACGCGGTCCGCTCTTCCCGACTGGGCTTTGCCGGTCCCGGGGTCATCAAGGAAACAACCGGTATCGAAATACCGCCGGACTACCACAATTGCTACAAAGGCCTTTCCAGAGGCCACATTCAGGGCGTGTGGAGCCGCAAGGACATCCGCAAAAATCTGCATCAGGCTTTCCTCACCATCGGTGGTCGAAACCTCTACTACCGATAACCCGAACCCACGACAGCAAAAAGGCACCTTCCACCGAAGGTGCCTTTTTTATATCCAATACCTTTCAGCCACTTCACCCCTTCGAGCAAAGCAAGCACTTCGAATTTCGAGAGTTGCCTCCGGCGGCTCAAGAACCTTTTGAAAAAGGTTCTTGAGAATCTCCAAAACTTCTTGGCGTGCCTTCGGCAGAAGAAACACCAGTCATTCGACAGCCAATGAACCGATTCTCATAATATTTCATAGAGATATCGAAGAACCCCGAGCGAAGCGAGCGATAAAAAATTCTGGAAGGGAGTCCAGAGGGGAACCTCTTTCAAGAGGTTCCCCTCTGGTCGTCGAAGACGCCTTCCCGGCAAGGGACCGCCGGAGGCAAAACGCCTTCCCGACACAAAACTTTTTCCTAACAAGAAACCTTATCGAGTCAACTTGCGGAACTTGAGCCGATGCGGCTGGCTGGCATCAGTCCCAAGCCGCTTCTTCCTGTCCGCATCATATTCGCTGTAATTTCCTTCGACCATGACCACTTTGGAATCCCCTTCAAAGGCGATAATATGAGTGGCCACACGATCCAGAAACCACCGATCATGACTGATAACCAACACACATCCGGCAAAGTTTTCCAATCCATCTTCCAAGGCGCGCATGGTATTGACGTCAAGGTCGTTGGTCGGTTCATCAAGCAATAAGACGTTTGATCCAGATTTGAGCATCTGGGCCATGTGGACCCTGTTCCGCTCACCACCAGACAAAACATCGACGGACTTCTGCTGATCCTGTCCCGCAAAATTGAAACGGGAACAATAGGCACGAGCATTGATTTCACGGTCACCCAACTTGATAAACTCATTGCCTCCGCTGATGATTTCATACACCGTCTTGCCCGGTGTCAAAGACGCACGATTCTGATCAGCATAGGCAAGCTGGACCGTCGAACCGACCGTCATGGTCCCGAAATCCGGCGCTTGGTCACCGACGATCATCTTGCACAGCGTGGACTTACCAGCACCGTTCGGACCGATAATACCCACAATGGCATTGGGTGGGAGAATGAAGTTCACATCGTCCATGAGAAGCTTGTCACCCATGGATTTGGTCACGTTTTCGGCAACGATGACTTGCTTGCCGAGATGGGGTCCCGGTGGAATGTAGATCTGTAAATCATCGGCCAGCCGCTCACTTTCGTGGCTGAGCATGGATTCATAAGCATTGATACGCGCCTTGGACTTGGCACGGCGGCCCTTGGGCGACATGCGAATCCATTCCAACTCTCGCTGTAAGGTCTTTTGGCGGTCGGCTTCCTGTTTGCCTTCTTTGGCAAGACGATTCTGCTTCTGATCCAACCAAGAAGAATAGTTGCCTTTCCAGGGAATACCGCGTCCGCGATCCAGTTCAAGAATCCAGCCAGCGACATTATCGAGAAAGTAGCGATCATGAGTCACGGCAATAACGGTTCCGGGAAAGCCGGACAGGAATTGTTCGAGCCAGGCAACGGAATCTGCATCAAGATGGTTGGTCGGCTCATCCAACAACAAAATATCCGGCGATTGCAGCAGCAGACGACACAGGGCGACCCGACGTTTTTCACCACCAGAAATCACGGAAACCGGGGAATCACCCGGAGGGCATCGAAGCGAATCCATAGCCATTTCGAGCTTGGAATCAATATCCCACGCCCCTTTGGCGTCCATCAATTCCTGAACTTTTCCCTGTCGCTCTATAAGCGCATCCATTTCGTCAGGTTCCATGGGTTCAGCAAATTTGTCGTTGATCTCGTTGTATTCACGGATGATATCCATGATCTCGCCAACGCCTTCTTCAACCACTTCTCGAACAGTACGCTCTTCATTCTGAAGCGGTTCCTGTTCGAGATAGCCGATGGTGAACCCTTCCTTGACATGTATATCGCCTTCAAAGGTTGTATCCACACCGGCCAAAATCTTCAACAGAGACGACTTTCCCGATCCATTCAGACCGAGAACACCGATTTTGGCACCGTAAAAATACGATAGGGACACATTTTTCAGCACTTCCCTTTGCCCGTGACGCTTGGTCACCTTGTACATGGAATAAATTATCTTATCGGGTTCGTTGCTCATTATTACCTCGTTAAAAATGAAAAAACAGCAGGACGAGCACTAGGTATACGACTGCACAACCGCTTTCAAGTCGTTTGTGTCATATTCATGCAGTGCCAATCGGTCATGCACAGGAAAAATTGGTCGATCATTGCGATACAGTACCCCCAGCGGAATCCGGTCGCCGAACTCATCGCTCTTTTCCATGGCTGCGGCCCAATTGGTCGGGTCGTGCTCTTCCAGAAAATAGGTCCGTTCCTTGTACCACGCAAACGTATTGACTTTATTAAAAGAAACGCAGGGTTGCAAGATATCAACCAGTGAAAAACCCGTATGATTCATGGCCTGAGTCATGACATCGACCAAATGATCCGGCTCGCCGGAAAACGCCCGCGCCACAAAACTCGCCTTCATCGCGACCGCCACACTGACCGGATTGAATGCCTCGGATGGCGCGCCAGCCGGTTGGGCCTTGGTCACATGTCCTCGCTCGGTCGTCGGACTGGCCTGTCCCTTGGTCAGACCGTAAATCTGATTATCGTGGACCAACAAGGTGATATCCATGTTGCGCCGAATCGCGGCGAGAAAGTGATTGCCACCTTCACCATATGAGCATCCATCGCCGGACACACACAAGACCTTCATGTCAGGATTGGCCATTTTCATGCCCTGCGCCACCGGCAGGGAACGACCATGCAACCCATTGAACATGTGGCATTTCAGATAATGAGGCATCTTGGCGGCCTGCCCGATACCAGAGGAAATCACGACCTCGTGTGGGGCGATGTCCAGGGCGGACAATGTTTTTTTCAAACTCGAAAGAATCGAGAAATTACCGCACCCGGGGCACCATGTTGTTTCGAATTGACCGAAATCTTCAACAGTGACCATATCGTTACTCCATGGTTTCGAGAATTGTATTCAGACCGGCAAGCACATACTCGGCAGACATGGGCCGACCATCGAAACGCAGAATATATTCGCGGATGATGAACCCGGTTTCCTGCGCAATCAATTTGGAAAACTGCCCGGTGGCATTGCCTTCCACCGTGATAACGGTGCCTGACTCTTCCAGATAATCGATGAAAGTATCTTCAAGCAACGGCCAAACCTGTTTGAAATGCAGGACCCCCACGCTCTTGCCAAAATCGGCCATTTCCATGGCATCCAGACACGCGCCAAGCGTGGACCCCCATGAGACCAGCAAGACATCAGGGGTATCTTCACCATAGTAATCCGGCTCGACCACCTCGTCCCATAATCCATATTCCTTATTCAACCGCTTGGTGTTCTGCATCATGCGGTTGAGACCGTCCTCGGTAATGACTGAGTCCTCATCGTGTTCATGAGAATCGGCCCGAACCAATGCTTTAGTCGATCCCGGCACCAGCCGAGGCGAAACCCCGTCTTCCGTCAAAAGATACCGCTTATATTCGGCAGCGTCCGCGTCAAGCATAGGACGCGCCGTATGTGGCAACGTCTCGATATCAAATGGTTCAAGTGACCGATATGAATCAGCGAGATACTGATCTGACAAGACAAAAACAGGAACCTGAAACCGTTCGGCAAGGTCAAACGCTCGATGCATCAAATAAAAGCACTCTTCAGGGTCAGCCGGGGCAAACACGGCACGCGGGAATTCTCCATGCCCGGCATACAACACCAGATTGAGGTCGCCCTGTTCGGTTCGAGTCGCCATTCCAGTGGCAGGTCCGGGGCGTTGAACCACCATGCAGACCAACGGCGTCTCAGACACGCCAGCCAGACTGAGGCCTTCAACCATAAGCGCCAAACCGCCGCCGGACGTGGTCACTGCGGCCCTGGCTCCGGCATAGGACGCTCCGATAGCCATGTTCACCGCCGCGATTTCATCTTCAACCTGTTCGTACACCAATCCGAGTGGGCCGCCTTTTTCAATGAGGGTCATGGCGACCGAGGTTGCTGGTGTCATGGGATAAAATGACAAAAAATTGCATCCGGCGGCCAAAGCTCCAAGCGCAATGGCTTCATTGCCATTGATCATGATCCGTTCGCCGTCCTTCTCTGAAGGAGCCACACAGGGGAACGTGTATTCCTGCGACGTCACCCAGGCATAGGCTGACCGAAGCACGTCAATATTGGCCTGCACCACTGATTCGCCTTTTTTCGCAAAGGTCTCAGTCAAAAGCCGTTCCAGAATCTCGGCATCCAGACAGACGACCGCGCCAAGCACGCCAAGGGCAACCGTATTGTGAAACAACGGTTTCGGGGCCAACGTCTTGAACGGAATCCGCAGAACGTTCGCGGCATCAGTCTCAAGATCATCCCCGGCAATGACAATGGCTCTGGAGGTAAGATTTGCCTCGTGCAATGCCAAAGTTTCAGCATTCAAGGCCACCAGTATGTCGATGGACTCCGTCGGCCCGACAATGGGATCGGGACCAAAGCGAATGGCAAAGGTGTTATGCCCCCCACGAACCCGCGACATATATTTCTGATTGACCAACAAATGATATCCGGCCCGGGTGCTTCCTTTGGAGAAAAGGCGTCCGATTGTGGCCAAACCCTGCCCCGCCGCACCGCCGATAACGATATTGAAGCTTGTATCCTGCATACTTTCCTCGTGGCTGAGACCGAAAAAAACCGGAAGGGGCGATCCCTTCCGGCTCGGTACACTGATTTTCTATGCGTCTGCCGGAGGGGTAAAGACCCGCGTTCCCAGGTCTCGATCCAGCATGAACAATCCGCCGCCGGCACCAACCATCTTGAGTTTGCCGACAATCTCGCCAACGGTGTCCTCTTCCTCAACCTGTTCGGAGATGAACCATTGCAGGAAGATACCGACCGCATGATTCTTCTCTTCGACAGCCAGATTGGCCAAATCATTGATACGGGCAGTGACTCCCTGTTCATGGGCCAATGCGTCTTCAAAAGCGGCCAGAGGCGATTCCCATGAATACTGAGGGGCCTCGATGGTTCCGAGCTTGGAATGACCACCCGCTTCATTAATGTAGCTGAAGAACTTCATGGCATGAAACATTTCTTCCTGATACTGGGCATACATCCATGTGGCGATACCGGACATTCCCTCCTGAGAGAAATGGGAAGACATGGACAGGTAGATATGTGCCGAATAGATTTCCCAATTCATCTGCGCATTGAGCGCAGCTTCCATTTTTTCACTGAGCATGAGTCATCTCCTTGACTGATATATCATTTGGTACGGACGCGACCAAATCCGAACGTCCGACGCAGTAACACGACACAAAGGTAACCATTGCACACAAAAAGGCCAGTCTACAATTCACCATTTTTATCATTATTTTGCAACCTGAACCCATTACGCAGGAAATCAATATAACCGATTCTCCGAAAAGATGGAACGGACTCTGTAATCCAGATGTGTATGTCGTTTCCCGGCCGTGGCATTGTTCAACCCGATCTGAAAGGCCCGCTCCGACCCGATAAGCACAGCCAGCTCTCTGGCCCGCGTCAATCCGGTATAGAGCAAGTTGCGTTGAAGCAACATATAATGTTGCGTCACGATAGGCATGACAACCGCCGGATATTCGCTTCCCTGTGATTTGTGGACACTGATGGCATAGGCCAAACCGAGTTCGTCCAATTCACTGGATTCAATATGCACGAAGTTCCCATCGAACTCGATCATCAATTCGTGATCGGCCTCGTCCACCTCGATAATCCAACCAAGGTCACCATTGAAGACTTCCTTGTCATAGTTGTTCTTGAGCTGAATGACCCGATCCCCTTCCCGATACGTCACGAACTTCCGTTTCAACTCCCGTTTTTCACCCGGAGGGTTAAGCCGAGCCTGCAAGGCGACGTTCAGGGCCTGTGTCCCGACATCCCCCTTGTGCATGGGGGTAAGCACCTGAATACCCCGAAGCGGGTCCAATCCGTATCGTTTGGGAATACGGTCGCACACACTGTCGAGAATGAGTTTTTGAACCTTGAGCGTATTTTCCTGAGGTATCCAATAGAAATCCGCTTCCGGGGCCTGACTCGGATGTTGCCGTGGAAACTGCCCTTCATTGATACGGTGCGCGTTGACCACGATGAAACTTTCCTGCGCCTGCCTGAAAATATGTGTCAGAACCGCACACGGTATTTTTTGAGAATGAATAAGGTCTCCAAGCACATTCCCGGGACCAACACTCGGCAACTGGTTGACATCTCCGACCAAAATAAGCCGACAGGTGTGCGGCAAGGCCCGCAAGATCGCCACAAACAACTGTGCATCGACCATGCTCGCTTCATCGACCATCAACACGTCGGCCTTGAGTTTCTGATCCTCACAATAGTGGAAACCACCATCGGGTTGATATTGCAAAAGTCGATGCAACGTCTTGGCGGAATGCCCGGTGGCCTCGGCCATACGCTTGGCGGCCCGACCTGTTGGCGCGGCCTGTTTAATTTTCAGTCCCAACTCTTTCAGCGTGAGCATAATGGCCTTGGTAATCGTGGTTTTACCAGTACCAGGACCACCTGTAATGATGAAAACCTTGTTACTACACGCTTCAAAAACCGCAGCCCGCTGCTCATCAGACAACGTAAACCCGAGTTTTTCTTCGACTCGCGGCAAGGTCTTTTCAATTTTCTTGCGACTGACAGGCGTGGGATGACTGACAAGTTGATACAATCGCTGTGTAGACTCATTCTCATAATGATAAAAATACATCAGGTACACAGCTTCGGATATGTGCTGATCCGACAAATCCTCGATACGGATACGCTTCTTGGCCTCCAGTGAATACAGGGCCAATTCCAGCTTTTCCACATCCGAGGTGTCGAGCATCCGGGCCGTGTCCTCCAGCAACTTGGGCTTGGGCACAAAAAGATGCCCTCCCCGCTCGCAACTGGTGAGCATGGTATAGGCAAGGGCCGCTTCCAACCGTTGAGCACAGTCAGGATCAAAGCCAAGCTTCATAGCCATCTGATCCGCTGTCCGAAACCCGATCCCCCGGATTTCATAGGCCAGATCATATGGATTTTCCCGCAATTTCCGTTCGGCTTGTGCGCCGTACAGATGAAAAATCTTTCCGGCAAATGTCGTGGGCACATTGTGGGTCTGTAAAAAAACCAACAGATTCTTGATTTCCCGCTGCTTGCTCCATGATTCGATGATATCAACAAGCTTTTTTTTGGAAATCCCTCGAATCTTCAACAATTTTTCTGGATCATCATCCAGGACATCCAATACTTCCACCCCGAATTCTTCCACCAACAGGGTCGCGGTTTTCTCACCAACGCCTTTGATGGATGATTGCAGAAAACGGATGACACCGTTTTCCGTGGCAGGACGAGCCTGTTCAAAGGTGGAGACCTCGAATTGGCGACCAAATTTCGGATGATGGATCCATTGACCGTGCAAATCCAGCGACGATCCGGCCGCCAGTTCTCCCAAAGTGCCAACAATTGTCGTCTGCCCGGGTTCGTCCTTCACCTGGACGCGGGCGATGGTGTAGCCGTTTTCCGAATTATGATAAATGACTGTCTGCACTTCTGCGCCAGACAGATACGCACGTTGATCGTCGCTCATGAACTCTCTCTACGGCTATACTTTTTGCCGGTGAACAAGAGACTGTTTCAACGTCTCCTTGTCCATGAATTTGACTTCCGCGCCAATGGGGATGCCTTGTGCCAGACGGCTCACAGACACTTCGGGAAATTCGGACTCCACCAGATTTTTCACATACGAAGCAGTTGCTTCGGCGTCCAAGGTCGCTCCAAGAGCCAGGATCAATTCACGGACTTCACCCGTTGCCAATCGACGACGCAACCGATCGACTTCCAAATGTCCCGGCTCAATCCCGTCCAATGGCGACAGCAAGCCGCCAAGGACAAGATATTTCCCACGGTATACACCCATTTCTTCCATGGCCAACAATGCGTCCCATTCAGGAACAAGACATAACTGGGTGGACTCACGGGAAGGATCAGAACAAATCTCGCACGGACTTGATTCCGACAGACAAGCGCACTCATCACACAGGCACAGTCGTTCGCGAAGCTCGACAATAGACTGCCCGACTCCCCGGGCTTTTTCCCGTGGCATCTTGAGCAATGTCAACGCAATACGCAATGCGGACTTCGGACCGATACCCGGCAGACTGGAGAGCTGACCAACCACTTCCTTGAGTGGTCTGGGAAGATTCTGCAAAGCAGCTCCTAAAACATACCGGGGATATTCAGGCCGCCGGTAATGCCTTTCATTTGTTCTTCCATCATCTCTTTGGATTTCTTGAGGCCTTCATTGGCAGCGGTCATCACGAGGTCCTGCAACATCTCCACATCACCGGCTTCCATCACGGATTCCTCAATGTGCACTTCAACGACTTCCTGCGCACCGGTGACCTTGACCGAAACCATACCACCACCGCTGGACGCTTCAACTATCTGCGTCTTCAGGGAGTCCTGTGCTTCAGTCATTTTGCGTTGCATAATCTGCGCCTGACGGACCATTTCATTCATGCCTTTCATTATCGTATCCTTTTCGTCATATCGTTTATTGTTTTCTGGGACTGACCGAAACAATCTGGGCACCAAAGGTCTCGATGATCTTGTTCACCGCCGGATTGTTTTCCGCATCTTCCATCAGTTGCTTATCGGATTTCTGCACAGCAATCTTACCGGTTTCAATCCGAAGTTCAATCGCTGAACCAAAATATTCTTTTGCCAAGGCTTCAAGCGCCTTGAAGGTGTTCTTTTCCGTCAGATTACCACACATGGTTCGAGATCGGCAGGTCACAACCAATTCATTTTTCACCAATGAACCTTTGGTCAAATGCAACATGCTGACCTTGACACCGGCTTGCCCGTTCCGCTCTTCCACAAAGGCCAAAAACCCCGTCCAATTTCTGTTTCCCGCAGGATGTGGTGGAACAGGCGGATTCGCTGTTTCTGACAACGGTGTGGCATCAGATGGCACGACCGGGGCTGGCTCAGGCTCCTTTGGCGCGGCCGGAGGCGTCGAGGTCTCGGTTCCGCGCATTGATGCCGTTGGAGAAGACGACTGTCGAGACGGGGCCTGAGTCCGCTGCTGGGCCTGCGGCGGGATGGGTGGACGTTGCTGCGTCTGCGGCGGCACCTGTGGCCGAGCCTGTTGCATGGGCTGTGTCCCGTGCTGAGGAGCAAACCGTTGCCCATTGCCGGGCGCACCGCCCTGTCCCTGCCGAAATCCCTGACCGGGACCCGATCCACCCTGCATTCCCCCGGAACCACCCATGGGACGCTGTGGTGTGCCCGAAGCCGGAGTCTGCGCGGTCATGGATTCAAGACGAATGAGTTCCGGCAGACTGGTCAAATTTAACAACAACAATTCCAAGGCCAAGGCAGGTTCCAGACTGGTCATGACCTTTCGCTGCCCATCCAGTGTCATCTGCCAACATGCGTGAATATGCGCTGGTTCAAATTTTTCGGCCCATCCCATCCAGCCTTTGGCTTCTTCGCCAGACAACCCCAGAAGCGGCAAGGCTTCCTTGCCTGCCTGTCGGAGCAAAAACATATTGCGCCAGCAATTGGTCAATTCCCGCAAGAAAAATCCGAGATCAAGTCCCTGATCCAGCACCTGCCGGAGCACGGTCCCCACGGCCACCAGATTCCTGGAATACATGGCCTCCATGAGACCAAAAAACACATCTTGTCCGGCCAATCCGAGAAATCCCCGGACATCCGCTTCTTTCAGGACGTCTTCACCCATGGCAAGGGCCTGTCCCAAAAGCGACATGGAATCCCGCACACTACCCGCACCGCGCTTGGCAATAATCTCCAACGCACCGGGTTCATACTGCAACCCTTCCATGGTCATGATATTTTCAAGATGGTCAACCAGTTCCATCTGCGTCAACATCTTGAATGTATAATGCTGGCACCGGCTGATAATGGTTGCCGGGAATTTGTGATGCTCGGTCGTGGCCATGATGAACGTGGCACGCGGCGGTGGCTCTTCCAACGTCTTCAAGAGGGCGTTGAAGGCCTCCTTGGTCAACATATGGGCCTCATCAATGATGAAGACTTTGTACCGGCATTCAATCGGTGCGTACCCGATGTCTTCTTTCAGACGCCGGGCGTCATCGATGCCACGATTGGACGCACCATCTATCTCGATGACATCCACGGCCACGCCAGCGGTGATCTGCTTGCAATTCGCACACTCGTTGCACGGCTCGCCGGTCGGTCCGTTCACACAATTGAGCGCCTTGGCGAAAATACGCGCTATCGTGGTCTTGCCCACGCCTCGTGTGCCCGAAAAAAGATACGCGGGCGCGATCTTATCCTGGGCAGCGGCCCGGGAAAGAATGGATTTTATCGCTTTTTGTCCGGCGACGTCTTCAAACGTCTGTGGACGATACTTCGCTGTGAGGTTCGATGTGCTCATTGGTCTGCCTGATGCTTGGACGCGAAATTCATACTCGATTGATACAAAAGGGAAAAATCGGAAAAACCCGATGTCACGCGTCGTATTTCATCAGTATTATCAGATGATGGTCCGACTTTCTAGACTTTCTATCAACCCAGTTTTCAATCGCGTCGGGGTTCTTTCCTGTTCACACGAGAAAAGGGGCACCCCCCGTGTCCTCAATTCGACACAGGGGGATGTCTCCCAGATTGTCATATATCGCGTCCATTACTTATTATAAAATGTATCGATGGAGCCAGTGCTCATAGTCAGGATTTTCACCCTTGACAATCTTGAAGTATTCAGTCTGAAGCATGACTGTCACGGGACCGGCTGTGCCCTCGCCTATCTGCCGACGATCAATGGAACTGATAGGCGTCAACTCGGCAGCAGTCCCGGTGAAAAAGACCTCGTCAGCCACATATAACATGTCGCGAGTGATCGGTTCTTCACGAACTTCGTATCCAAGATCATTGGCCAACGCGATAATCGATTGGCGGGTCAAACCACCCAAAACGCCATCGGTGTGCGGCGTGAACAAGACATCGTCCACCACCATGAAAATATTTTCGCCCGAGCCTTCGGACACATGCCCCGTGGTATCAAGGAGAATGGCTTCATCATACCCATCGGCCACGGCCTCGGTCTTGGCCAGCACGGAATTGACATAGTTCCCGCAGGCCTTGGACTTGGTCATCATCACATTGACATGATGCCGATTGAATGAACTGCACTTGACGGCAATCCCCTTGTCCAATGCGTCGTCTCCCAAATACGCGCCCCAGGGCCAGGTCGCAATCACGGTCCGAATCGGATTGTCGCCGGGATGCACCCCCATGGAACCTTCACCAATAAAGACCAACGGACGGACATAGGCTCCGGCTAATCCATTCCGTTCCAGGGTCTCAATGGCGGCCACGGTCAATTCTTCAGCCGTGTACGGAACCGCTATGCCCAAAATTTTTGCGGAATTGATCAGACGAACCATGTGTTCATCCAGTCGAAAAACTTCTGAAGAACCATCCGCGCATTCATAGGCACGAATTCCTTCGAAAACACCCGCACCATAGTGCAAAGTGTGTGTCAGGACGTGAACATTTGCCTCATCCCAGGGGACGAACTTCCCGTCAAACCAAATGGTTTCAGATTTCTGGACCATGGATGTCTCCTTGTCTGGTTGCGGCACATTCGCCGAAAGTTTCTCGTGTTGAATATGAACGCTAAGAAAAACTCCCGCACAGGTCAAGAAAGCATCGTGAATCCACCTGGACAAGATGCCGTATTTCTCAAAGGACTTCACGATTTTCGTTTTGACACATGCAACAGTCGAGCGTAAGAAAACCTGATTGAACTAATATATTTGAGGAGTTTCACGTTATGTCAAAGTTTGCTCGAGTCGATCGACTGCCCCCCTATGTATTTGCCCAGGTCAATGAATTGAAAATGAAGATGCGCCACGCGGGCGCGGACATCATTGACCTCGGGATGGGCAATCCAGATGTGCCCACCCCCAAGCCCATCCTCGACAAACTGACAGAAGCGGCGCACAAGGCGGGAAACTCCAAATATTCAGCGTCAAAAGGGATCAAGGGATTGCGGGCTGGAATCCGCGACTGGTACAAACGTCGCTATGACGTTTCCTTGAACGCCGACACCGAAGTCTGTGTCACCATGGGTGCCAAGGAAGGGTTGGCCCACCTCGCGTTGGCCATGCTTTCTCCGGGCGACGTCGTCCTTGCTCCGGACCCGGCCTACCCCATTCACCCCTATGCCTCCATCATAGCCGGTGCAGATGTCCGCCGTGTGCCCATTGGTCCTGGTCAGGACTTTTTTGAAAACCTGGAGACAGCGGTTTCTCACACCTGGCCCAAGCCAAAACTGCTCATCATCAACTTCCCACACAACCCGACCACGCAATGCGTGGACCTGCACTTTTTCCAACGGATCGTCAATTTCGCCAAAGAGCATGATTTGTACGTCATTCATGACTATGCTTACGCGGACTTCGTCTTTGACGGCTATGAAGCCCCGAGCTTCATGCAGGCCGAAGGAGCCATCGACGTAGGTGTCGAATTCTTTTCAATGACCAAAAGCTATTCCATGGCCGGAATGCGAGTGGGCTATTGCGTGGGTAACCCGGAAATGGTCAATGCCCTAACCCGCATAAAAAGCTATCTTGATTACGGCATTTATCAGCCGATCCAGATTGCTGCAGCCTGTGCCTTGAACGGCGACCTTGACGACGATCCAAAATTCACGCAGGCAGACATGGACAAGTCCGTCAAAGAAATCATGGCGGTCTATGAAGATCGACGGAACGCATTATGCGAAGGCCTCAACCGCATCGGGTGGGAAGTAACACCGCCCAAGGCGACCATGTTCCTCTGGGCCGCGATCCCGGACGAATTCAAAAAAATGGGATCCGTCGAATTTTCAAAAATGCTTTTGCAGGAAGCTGAAGTCGCAGTCTCGCCCGGTCTCGGTTTTGGCCAATATGGTGACGACCACGTCCGTTTCAGCTTTGTCGAAAACAGACATCGTACCAATCAGGCAGTTCGTAACCTGCGCAAATTCTTCGCTAAAGGATAGATATGGATGTTATAAAACTCGGTCTCGGCGGATTCGGCACAGTCGGCTCTGGTCTGGCCAAAATTTTGGATAAAAATGCGCAACGAATCGAAAAACGACTCGGTAAACGCATTGAAATCCGGTCCGTCCTTGTACGGGACCTGTCCAAAAAACGCGCCTTTGATCCAGGCCCGGACGTCACCTTTACCGACGATCCGTCCGCCCTTGTGAACGACCCGGATATTGACATCGTGGTCGAACTCATGGGTGGGCTGGATACGGCCAAGGATCTCGTTCTGAACGCGTTTGCTGCGGGCAAACATGTGGTGACCGCCAATAAACACCTGCTGGCCGAGCACGGGCTGGAGTTGTTTGACGCCGCCCGCGAACACGAGGTAGCCCTGCATTTTGAAGCCAGTTGTGCTGGCGGCATTCCCATTGTCCAGACTTTGAAAGACAGTCTGGCCGGGGATGAAGTCACACAGATGCTCGGCATCATGAACGGGACAGCCAACTACATCCTGTCCGAAATGACCACCAAGGGCTTGGATTTCGAGACCGCCTTGGCCGACGCTCAGGATTTGGGCTATGCCGAGGCTGACCCGACATTCGATATTGAAGGATTTGATACCGCACACAAACTGTGTGTGCTCATTCGCATGGCCTACGGCGTGGATTATCCCTTAAATGAGATTCCCATTCAGGGCATCACGGGAATCACGTCCATGGACATCGAATTCGCCCGGGAATTCGGGTATCGTATCAAGTTGCTGGCCCATGTCATGGATGTCAATGGACGACTGGAAGCCGGAGTCCATCCGGCTTTGGTCCCCTACACTTATTTACTGGCCCGGGTCGGCGGCAATTACAACGCAGTCCGGTTGGAAGGAAATGCCGTTGGTCCCATCATGTTGCATGGTCAAGGCGCAGGCGACCTGCCCACCGGCAGTGCCGTGCTGGCCGACATCATGAACATCGTCCGAGCCATGGACAGCTCCAACGGTGCACCCGACAATACCGGATTCAGGAATCAGCCCCTTGCCAAGGCCACCATCCTCCCACCCGAGGATTCCGAGTCCAAATACTACTTCCGTTTTACGGTCGCGGACAGAACCGGCGTCATGGCCGCCATCACCAATTCAATGGCTGAGCATGGCATTTCCATTGCTCAGGCGGTACAAAAAGGCGAAGCTGGTGCTGAAGGCGTTCCGCTTGTCATTGTCAGCCACGAGACCCCTGCCAAAGCGGTCACAGCAATGATTGAAGATATGGACGCCATGGATTTCACTGTTGAACCCTGCGTCAAATTCAGGATACTCTAGAGAAAACGAATGAAAGTACTGTATCTTATCGCCGATGGAATGGGTGGTTGGCCGCTGGAAGAACTTGGCGGCAAAACCACCATGGAAGCGGCACATACCCCCAACATGGATGCATTGGCCAAGACTGGTATCGTTGGCCGAGCACAGACGGTTCCTAAAGGGATGCCTCCGGGATCCGATGTGGCGAACATGGCCCTTCTCGGCTTTGATCCCGCAGTGTATCATACGGGACGAGGACCGATTGAAGCGGCGGCCCAAGGCTTGAAACTGGGGCCGGATGATCTGGTCTGGCGGCTGAATCTGGTCACTGTTTCCAAATTGACCATTGACGGTTTCATGCGAGATTATTCGTCAGGCCATATTTCCAGCGATATCTCACGCCCGCTGGTCAGCACGCTTCAGGAAAAACTCGGAAACGACACATACACATTCCATCCTGGAGTCCAATACCGCCACCTCTTGGTCCAAAGGAACGGGGCACTCACGGAAGACGCAGCCCTGACGATCAACCCGCCTCACGATATCACGGACAAATCCATCAAACCGGATTTGCGCACATTTTCCAAAAGCCCGTTTCTTTGGGATCTCATCTTTGAAGCCAAAGAACTGCTTGAAGACCGCGATATCAACGCATCCATGGCCAATTCAATCTGGCCGTGGGGACAGGGTCGCCCGTTGAATCTTCCTGATTTCACTGAAAATTCAGGCATGAAAGGAGCGGTTATTTCCGCTGTTGATCTTATCAAGGGACTCGGAAACGCCTCTGGTATGGATGTCATTGATATCGAAGGAGCCACCGGCTTACTGGATACCAACTATCAAGGCAAAGTCGATGCGGCCCTCGATTTCCTGCGTGAAAACGATTTCGTTTTCGTTCACCTGGAAGGGCCTGACGAATGCGGACACGGTGGCAATGCTGCGGACAAAGTCGAGGCCATCAGCCGATTTGACGCCCGTGTTGTCGCTCCACTCCGTAAGGCGCTACGCGATGAGGAAACCGCCTGGATCGTTACCTGCGATCACTTCACCCCCATTGTCGAACGCACGCACACCATGGACCCCGTGCCCTTTATCATTAACGGTCCCGGCTGCGAGGCTTCAGGCATTGAGTCTTTCAGCGAAAAAAGTGCGGATTCCACAGGACTTACGCTGGATAATGGACACGAACTCCTGTCATTTGCCTTGAAAAAACTCGGATTGAAAAAATGACACCCTCCGTTCAATTTCCCACATGTGACAGTTGGTATTCGCACTACATCTCCTATGGCGAAACAGACGCCATGGGAGTCGTGTATCACGCCGAATACCTCCATCTCTTCGAACGCTCACGAAGCCAACTCATTCGAGAATCGGGCATGAGTTACAGTGAAACCGAAAAACGCGGTATCATGTTGCCAGTTCGAGAGGCACAGTGTCGCTATCGTGTGCCCATTCGCTATGATGAAAAAATCCATATTCACGTCGGCATCGTCAAATGGGGTCGGGCCTCGGTCGATTTCGTCTATGAAATCTGGAATGAAGATAAAACCATTCTCCATTCCACGGGGAAAACCAATCATGCCTGCGTCAACCTGGATGGCAAACCCATTCCCGTCCCTCATTGGTTAAAAGAGCTTTTCTGAAAACACCCTTCTCACATTGATTCATAGGGACAAAAAAAGCCGGAAGTCGCAATTTTCCGGCAAGGATTTCTCATGCGCATTGATATTCACGCTCACGCGTTTGATCCCAAAATCGCCGACAAGGTACTTGTTCAACTCGAAGGCCATTACGGCGTCAAACCAATTGGTACAGGCAAAGCAGACGATCTCATCGAGCGGCTGGACCGGGCAGGTCTGGATAAATCTGTTGTTCTCAGTGCCGCCACAACCCCGAGTCAAGTCATTCCAGCCAACAACTGGGCGATCCAACTCAAAAAGACCAATCCCCGATTCATCCCCTTTGGCACCCTGCACCCCGGCTTTGACAGAAATGCCGAAGAACTGGATCGACTTGAAAAAAACGGCATCCAAGGCCTGAAATTCCATCCGGATTTTCAAGGATTCAGAATGGATGACGAATCTTTTTTTGACGTGATGGAATTGATTCAGGGCCGATTTATTTGCCTTTTTCACATCGGAGACACCCTGCCCCCCGACGAAAATCCGTCCTGTCCCAAAAAAATGGCCGCATTACGCAAACGGTTCCCGAAACCGACCATGATTGCGGCACACATGGGCGGATACCACCAATGGGAGTATGCGATCAAACATCTGGCCGGAACTGATGTCTATGTCGATTGCTCCAGTGTGCTGGACTTTGTGGACGACTCGTTGCTGCAACGCCTCTTCGCAGCATTCCCGCACGACCACATTCTTTTTGGCAGTGACTACCCGCTTTATGATGCAGCAACCGAAATCAAAAGTCTTTCGCAAAGACTGCACCTGACCGAAACGCAGTTGGATGAACTCTTGAGCCGTGGTGGTGCCTTGTTTTCCTAAAAGATTCCATCTTGAAAAATAAATGTTGATCAAAAGCGTCAACAAATTGTACAAATTTATTGACCATTCACTGTTTACAAGGGGTTCTTCATGAAACGGCTCTATTCGATCATCATACTCTGCGCCTTTGCGCTTTCCCTCACGGCCTGTTTTTCAAAACAATACATGATTACAACCACAGCCGGAGAAACCTACACCGCTAACGGTTCACCAGAATATGATGTCCAAACCGATACCTATAAATTCGAAGACGATGATGGGAAAAAAGTCATCCTCAATCAGGAAGACATCCAAGTCATCAAAGAAAAATAATACATTCGTTGTATAAAAATGTCTCCGACGACCAGAGGGGGAATCTCTTGAAAGAGGTTCCCCCTCTGGACTTCCCATCAAGAACTTCTTGGCGCGTCTTTGGCGAGGTCGCCCGATATCGGATGGGGCAACGTAAAAAGATAAATAATTTTTCACAAATCCATCAAAAATATCAAAAACTTTCTCAAAAACAGTGAAACAAAATCTGCCAACAACCTTCGCGAAGCGACCCAAAAAGTTTTGGAGAGTCCAGAGAACCTTTTTCAAAAGGCTCTCTGGCAGGTCCAGGACAGCGTCCTGGTCTCGCTGAAAGCGACCCTCGGTAGGACAAACTCACGTATTAGACCAAATCATTAATTGAACCAAATTCAGGATCAAAAAGTCGTTTGTATGTTCTGACAACAAACCCGTCAGTCATGCCGGAGATATAGTCGCAAAGCATACGTCTTTTGCCGACGACATCGTGCTTTTTGAGAGCCTTGTGATAATGAGCTGGTAGCAACCGATATTCTGGATTTTTCTTGGTGATATATTCATCTTCCATAACCGTAAAAATCTCACGAAGAATACGGCCCCCCTTGTATTCGAGCTGATGTACTTGTGGGGTGTAAAAAACAAGATTGATGGAAATCATCTTCAACAAGGTGCAAAAAGCCAGACATGAGGGATCAATCTCAATGTCGAAAGCATATCGATTGGTTTTCTGAGAAAGAATATTTTCCCGTGATACAAGCCGTGTTCCATGAATGAACACACCGATCAAACGGGCTAAAAATGCACTGAATGAATCATTTTCAATGGCATTCGCAAGATTTTGAAGAAACGTCCGATCATCGCCGGTGTATTCGTCTTCCTTGTCGTCCATCCAATTCAATATTTTCTTCATGGTGATGAAACCAGCTCGAATACCGTCATCAATGTCATGAATGGAATACGCGATATCATCAGCCCAATCCATTATCCGGCATTCAAGAGACTTGAAAGAATTCAGGTCTAATTCAGAATCAAAAAGCGAAGAAATAGAAACATCAGGACTGACAAAATCCAAAATATCCTTTTGAAAATCATAAATGAAATGATTCACCTTGGCTTCAGAATCCCCAAATAACACCTTGTATTTGAGCATTCCATCAAGAAAAGCCCGCGTCGGATTCATGCCGGACCATTGAGTTTTATCACGATAAAACAGATCGACCAAAATCCGCAAATTCTGCGCATTCCCCTCGAAACCGCCAGAATCGAACATCAAATCATTGAGAATATGCTCCCCGGCGTGCCCAAAAGAGGGATGGCCGATGTCATGCGCCAAACAAATTGATTCGACGAGATCCTGATCAATTCTAAAATGATCGGACAATTGATCGGACGATCTATTGAGATGATTCACGATGGATCGGCCAATCTGAGAAACTTCCATGGAATGCGTGAGTCGGGTTCGATAAAAATCGAACTCACCGGAAAGAAAAACCTGTGTCTTGTTTTGCAAACGACGAAAAGCCGGAGAATAGATAATACGGTCCCGGTCCTGTTCAAACGGTGTGCGACCTTTGCTATTTTTGGACTGTCCCCGCCCGATCCATTCTGTGTCAAAATCCGTATAAAAACTGTTCTGCACGAGTCCTCCTGACCGTTGTCACCATCATGGAAAAAGAAAACCCCTTCCGGACAACCGAAAGGGGCATTGTGAACAGCGTAAAAAGTTACCCTAAATCAGGTATCTTACCAGCATTTTCACGCGCCCCGCTCCCAGCGGAGAGCTTTTTTTCAAGCGCGTTGAAAAGACGGGAAAAAGAAAACGTCAATGTCAAATAGATGCAACCGGCTCCAACAAGGAACGGAACATATGTGTAATATCGTGCTCCGAGAACTTTTGCAGAATACATCAACTCAGCGACACCAATGGTGGAAATGAGTGATGAATCCTTGAGCAAAACGATCAATTCATTGCCCAAAGGTGGAATCATACGCCGCAAGGCTTGTGGCAAAATGACATGGATCATAGCCTGCACATGACGCAAACCGGTACTCCGAGCCGCCTCCATCTGTCCTGTATTGATAGATTGAATTCCAGCTCTGATGATTTCTGCATTGTATGCGCCACTATTGATCCCAAGAGCAACCATACCAGTGACCAGCGGGTCCGGTGAAATCCCC
This sequence comes from Pseudodesulfovibrio sp. JC047, assembly GCF_010468615.1. Classification (NCBI taxonomy): domain Bacteria; kingdom Pseudomonadati; phylum Thermodesulfobacteriota; class Desulfovibrionia; order Desulfovibrionales; family Desulfovibrionaceae; genus Pseudodesulfovibrio; species Pseudodesulfovibrio sp. JC047. The sequence continues at coordinate 31,834 of NZ_WUEH01000018.1, forward strand.
TCACCCGTGATCATCATGTAAATTTGCGGGAAACCGAGGTAAAAGAAAAAGATCTGCAACAGCATCGGAGTGCCGCGAATAATCTGAATGTATGCGTCTGCGACAACACGGATATAAAACCGACGGCTGATGCGGCATGTCCCGGCAAGAACACCGAGAATAAGTCCCATGGCGAGCGCACCAATAGTCACTTCAAGAGAAGCCGCCGCGCCCTTGAGAAGCATGTCGTAATGTTTGAAAACCAGGGAGAAGTCCACTATTGGCTCCTGAAAAGACAAGCCGGGAGAGAAAATATCTCTCCCGGCAAAGTTATATTAAAGATTCCACTTCTTGACGAGAGCGTCATACGTTCCGTCTTTTTTGACGGCATCCAATGCTTCATTCAAAGCATTGAGCAAAGGATCGTTCCCCTTACGGGAAATGATTGCAAATTCTTCGTAGGAAAGCGGATCACCAGCACGCTTGAACGTGCCCTGCTTCATGTATTCGTCAGCAACGGACAGATCAGCAACAACAGCATCAGCAGCCTTGTTCCGCAACATCATGAAAGCGATGTTGTAGCTCTCAGGCTTGATAACTTCGGCACCTTCAATCTTGTCGGCCTGCTGCTCGCCGGTCGTTCCCAACTGAACGGCAATCTTTTTGCCTTTCAGATCAGCGGCGGACGTAATGTCAGACTCAGGACGCGTTACAATAACCTGGCCATTGGCAATGTACGGAGCGGAAAAACTGACCTGCTTGGCACGATCAGGCGTCACACTGAAACCGGACATACCCATATCGACCTGACCGGACTGGACAGCGGTGACGATAGCGGCAAATTCCATGGTGACCCATTTGATCTTCAAGCCCATTTTTTCTGTCATGGCTTTCAGCAAATCAATATCAAAACCAACACGTTCGCCACTGTCTCCAATGGATTCAAACGGAGGATAATCAGGGCTGTTTCCAACAGAAATGACACCAGCAGCTTGAACTTTTTCCAACGTGGTTCCCGCAAAAGCGGAAACAGACAACATGCCGACCAGCATGGCGACAGCCATGACGGCAACCACATTCATCCTACAGATTTTCATGCCTTTCTCCTTCTCAAATTGAATGTCATATTCAAACCATATGGGCCTGAATGAAAAATATAGCAACCTGGCGACTACTCCACAATCCCAGCCATTAACGGGCCAATTTTCCGTGTCGTTCCCGGATCTGCCGTATCCAGAATCTCCAGAATTCGACCACGATAAATAACTGCGATCCGGTCGGCAAGTTGTAAAGCTTCGTTTAAATCGCCCGTCACAAGTAAGACGCCAGCCATGGCTCTGGCTTCGAGGAGCCGCTTCCAGACTTCTTCTGTCGCGGAAACATCCAGCCCCTGCGTCGGCTGTTCGGCAACAATCAAACGAGGTTCACGATATAATTCACGCGCAAGTACCGCTTTTTGCAGATTCCCGCCGGAAAGCTGCCAAGCCAACGCATGAATACGGCCCGGACGGATATCAAACTTCTTGATAAGATCGATAGTATCCTTGGCCGCTTTCTTTTTGTCCAGCAACCATCCTTTGGCAAATCCTTTGCGCGTGGTCAATAAAAGGTTGTCCACAAGGTTTTGATTCGGCAACGTCGCAAGCCCCAAACGGTCTTCGGGGATGTAGCACATGGATCGATTCCATGTAGATTCGGCAAAAAACTGCCGCCAGGGCTGCCCCATGATAAAAACTGTATCCACAGGTGGTTTAGTCAGTCCCGTCACAGCCTCAACCAAACTTTTCTGCCCATTCCCCGCAACGCCGACCAACGCGACGACTTCACCCTGGTGCACATTCAAATCGACTTCGGACAATCCCAACCCGGTCAGATTCCTGATATCCAGGACACTCTCACCGTGTTCGACCGGCTCCCGATCAACTTCAAGCAACACTTCCTTGCCCACCATCCGCGAGGCCAGATCAGCCTTGGATTCAATGGTATTCGGGTCCAGCTCACCTTCGATTTTTCCTCGCCGCAAAATGGCAATTTCATCAGCGATTGCAATAACTTCTTCGAGTTTATGACTGATAAAGACAATGGCTTTGCCCTGTTCCGTCATCCGCCATAAAGCCTTGAACAAGGTGACAATTTCTTCCGGTGTCAAGACCGCAGTGGGTTCATCAAAAATCAGGATACGACTTTCGCGATACAGCAACTTCAAAATTTCAACGAGCTGTCTTTCGCCCATGGACAAATCGGAAATACGCGCAAATGGATCAATGTCCATGTCATATTTCTCAGCCAATGCCACAACCCGTTTGGCCATTTCTCGACGATTGACAAAAAAGCCGCCTTCCTGTCCCAACAAGACATTCTCGGTCACAGTCATGGAATCAACCAACATGAAATGCTGATAGACCATGCCGATTCCCGATGCAATTGCATCTCTGGACGATGAAAATCGCACGGGGTTTCCGTCAATCTCAATGGTCCCTTCATCCGGCTTATACCGACCGGCTAGCATGGACATCATGGTGGATTTTCCCGCACCGTTTTCGCCAAGCAAAGCCTTGATACGACCAGGATAGACATCGAGCGTGATGGAATCATTCGCCACGACTTTACCAAACCGTTTGGTCAATCCCTTAAGTCGGACAACCGGAACTTCTCCGGGTTCAATAGGACGGCTGGGAACAGGTCGAACAAAGTTGAAATCAGGCACGCCTATCCCTCCGGCTCGATATTGGTCCCGAGAGCCGCAGGGCCATCAACACGACGACCTCGCCACGCGGACAGAATAAGGACAAAAATAGTCAACAAATACGGAAGCATCAATAACAAAGAGGAAGGAAGATTTGTTCCGTAGGCTTGTAGGCGAAGCTGAAAGGCCATGACGCCTCCAAAAAGGTAGGCACCAACAACCGCCCGACCTGGCCGCCAAAAAGCGAAAATAACCAGTGCGACAGCGATCCACCCACGCCCACCGGACAAACCGTTTGTCCACAGGTGTGTGTACGCGAGCGAAAGATACGCACCGCCCAAACCGATAAGAAAACCGCCTGTCAAAACGGCAAAATATCGTAATGCAATGGGCTTCAATCCCGCAGCCGCAGCCGCCGCTGGCATTTCTCCTGTGGCCGTGACATGCAGCCCGAGACTTGTTCGCTTGAAGAAGAACCAAAATATAAACGGAATGACAAACGAGATATACACCAGCATGTCATGCTTGAAAAAGATGTCGCCGATCATCGGGATCTGCGACAAGACAGGGAAATCAAACGGGGTAAAACCAGGTGCGGACAACCCGACATACGGAACACCGAGATAATGCGTCAATCCAGTACCGAGAATGGTCAAAGCCAATCCCGAGACAACCTGATTACCAAGACAGGAAATACAGACAAAGGCGTGCAATGAGGCAAAGGCCATGCCACAGATTCCCCCTGCCAAAAAGCCCAACCAAGGCGACCCAGTGGCCAGACTCGTCCAAAAAGCCGCCAAGGCGGCTACAGACAGAATGCCTTCAACGCCGAGATTCAGCACGCCGCCCTTCTCGGTCATCATCTCACCCAAAGTTGCATACAAAATGGGGGTGCCGGATTGTACGGTCGCGGCAAAAAGCGGTATCAAAAATTCCCACATACGTTTAATCCTGCCTTTGCTTGCGTTCCAAGGTGTATAAAAGGAAGAACTGTCCGGCCAAAACCGTCAACAAAATCATCCCCTCCATAATCACACCGAATGCCGCAGGAATTTGCAATTCAAGCTGCAAATTTTCTACGCCCACACGCAACGCCGCCAGTAAAAAGGACGCAAAGGCAATATTCAAGGGTTCAAGACGAGCCAACCAGGCAACAACAATGGCGGTATATCCATATCCGACGATCAAACTCGGCTGCAATCGGTTCAAAACCGCAGATGTCTCAATACATCCGGCAAATCCGGCAAATCCACCGGACAGGAACATGACAAACATGACCAACAATCCGTACCGAATCTTGGCATATTTTGCGACACGCGCCCCTTCGCCACTTGCCTGCAACTCAAAACCAAGTCGGGTGAAACGCATGAACGCCCAGAGTCCGATTCCAACGATCGCGCAGAAAAGCAGTCCCCAATGAACTCGGTTGCTCCCGATATGAGGGATAATGGCATTGACCGAAAATTCAGGCGTCATGGGGAACCCAAAACTGGCCGGGTCTTTCCAGACACCAAAAACCAGATAGTCGAGCAGGAGTATTGCGATATAGTTGAGCATCAACGTGGAAATAATCTCGTTGACGCGCAGCTTCAACTTGAGAAAAGCGGGGATAAATGCCCAGATGCCGCCAAAAACAAACGCCATCAAAAACATGAGTGGCAACAAGACCACTCCAGGCAAATTGGGAAATAACAAGGCAGCCCAGGTTGCGCCAATAGCGCCAAGGGCAAACTGTCCTTCCGCACCGATGTTCCAGATCTGCATACGGAAGGCCACAGCGACCCCCAGTGAACAGAGGAAAAGCGGAATAGCCTTGAGAAGTGCGCCTTCCAAAGCCCAAAGGTTTCCGAAACTTCCCTGCCACAGGACCATCATCCCGTGCAGTGCGTCCTTGCCCTGTCCCTCGATGAGTAATGCACTCACAAAAAGGGAAAAGAGCAGGGCGCCCAAGAATACAACCAGGGCGCCCCACTTCCAGGGTTCATCTCTTTTTCGTATTTTCAGAGGCATGTGCCGTACTTATTTTATGGTACCGACAACGCCTTCAACAAACCACATCATGTCATGCAGCTGGGCGTCGGTGAGTTTTTCGCCTTCGGCGACTTTGAGCGCACCGCTCTGATCCTTGATCGGACCGACAAAACAAATGTCATTGCCTTCGATCAATTCAGCCCGCTTGGCCATGACCGTGCTCTTGACATCTTCCGGAACCATCGGTCCCATCGGAGCGATATCAACAACGCCTTCGTGCATGGACCACCACAGGGATTCGTTGCCCTTCCAGGAACCATCACGGACCTGTTCCATCGTCTTGGTGTACACCGGGCCCCAGTTCCAGATAGCGGATGTCAGATGCGCCTTGGGAGCAAAAGAGGACATGTCGGAGTTGTAACCAACAGAGTAAACACCAGCTTCTTCAGCGGCTTCCTGCGGTGCAGGAGAATCCTGATGCTGGGCGATAACGTCACAACCTGCGTCAAGCAACGACTTGGCAGCGTCTTTTTCCAAAGCAGGATCGTACCAGGTCTTTGTCCAGACAACGCGGACTTCGACATCCGGGTTCATCTCACGGGCACCGAGCGTGAAAGCATTGATACCACGAATAACTTCGGGAATGGGGAACGCACCCACATAGCCAAGTTTGTTGGTCTTGGACATGGCACCAGCCACCATACCAGTCAGATACCGGGCCTGATACACACGACCAAAATAGTTGGTCACGTTCTCGGCTTTCTTGAAACCGGAGCAATGCATGAATTTGACATTCGGAAATTCCTTGGCAACCTTCATGATCGGATCCATGTATCCGAAACTGGTTGCGAAAATGATATCAAAACCCTTACGAGCCATGTTCCGAATGACACGTTCGGAATCAGCACCTTCAGGGACGGATTCGACAAACGAAGTCGTGGCCCAATCCAAGCCATCCACCGTCTGACGACCCAAGTCGTGCGAATAGGAGTAACCGGCATCACCGATCGGGGAAACATACACGAATCCGGCCTTGAGCGTTTTCGCTTCTTCAGCGGCAGGAGCAGTAGCTTCCTCGGTTTTTGCAGGCTCTTCGGCCTTTTTCTCCTGAGGAGCTTCGCCGCAGGCAACCAGCGACAGGAGCAACGCCATACACATGGCAGAGACTCCAAACAGTTTCAGCATTCTTTTCATGAGGACCTCTCCGTTAGCGATTAACTATCTTTAAACTCTATCTCAGCTCATCAAATCGGGCAAGACTCGAAGGAAACAGCCGAGAGTTATCAGCATGGATATAAAAATTTTAGTCGTCGTCAGAAACCTGGGCAATGGGTTCAACAAACTGGGAACCGGCATCCCAAGGAAATAAAATCCAGGTATCCTGACTCACTTCCGTAATATAAGTATCGACCAAAGGCCGACCTTCAGGCTTGGCGTACACTGTGGCAAATTGTGCCTTGGGGACCATGTTCCGAACTATTTTTGCGGTTTTCCCCGTATCCACGAGGTCATCGACAAGCAGCCACCCTTCTCCGTCACACTCAACCTGCTTGAGGATATTCGCTGCCCCTTGTTCTTTCCAATTATACGAAGAGAGACAAATCGTATCAATCAGATGAATATCCAGTTCGCGAGCAATGATTGCTGCCGGGACCAACCCGCCACGAGTGATGGCCAGAATGCCTTTCCATGGTCCCTTTTCAACGAGTCTCCAGGACAAGGCCCGACAGTCTCGATGCAGTTGCTCCCAGGAAACCGGAAACATCTTCTGGTATCTACTTTTATTCCCCATAATGAAACATCTCCTGCATGTACTTTTCAACGGAAGAGGCTTTCTACCCGTATCAAACCGCTTAATCAAGCATATTTCATGCGTAAAATGCACCTTATCGCATCAACCGTTGATTCCCATAGAATCCGGCTCCATATAACCCGCTCTCTTCATTGCAATTGAGACGGATGGGCACAGTGTGCAAAAAATCTTCATAAATATGTGAATTATGGAACTCTTCCAAGAAATCCGATGCGGTGACAAACATGGGATTCTTGGCGGCAATACCTCCGGCAATAAAAAGGCCACCGCGAGACATGACGCCGATGGCCCAATCCCGACACACTCTGGCATAGAACCGGGCGTACCATCGGGTGGTGCTATCGTTTATTGTAATGGACGCCGAAATTGCTTCGGGCGTCAAATCTTCGCCAGTGAGATATTTGTGAACCAAATGCAATCCCAACCCGGTCACGACAGAGTCCCCTTCCGGCCAATGTCGTCCACTTTCCCGTTGATTGAATGCGGCATACTGCATCTCTTCGGCACCCACAAAGGGAAATGTCATGTGCCCTCCCTCAAAAGGTAGAGCGCTCCACCCGCAAAGCGAGGGGAGCAACGCAGAATAGCCCAGACCTGTTCCAGCCCCGATCACGCCAATGGGATCCCCGTCAAGAGCGTGACCTTCTTGAATAACCGTGGCATTGTCCACGGCTGAAGTTCGGCACGCATAGGCTTGCGCGGCAAAATCGTTGATCACACACACAGTGTCCGTTCCGAAATCAATATCACGAATATCAATCCCCCAAGACGCATTGGTCAAACGAGGACAAGAGACGCCGCCGACAACGGCCCCGGCCACGGCAAAAACAGCACTTTCAAAATCGCCTGGACACGCGGAAAAACGACTGCTCCACAATTGCTCCAAAAGATGCGGAAACGACCGGGCACTCTGGGTGGCCAGCCAAATGGAGTCCACCATCTCGAAACCATCATCCGTGGTTTCAAAAAGTGCGAACCGACTGTTCGTCCCGCCAATATCCGCAGCCAAAATCTTCGCCATTGGTACAAAACCTCCCGTCTGCGGGACACTATCATAATCAGTCAAAAAGAAAAGGAGCCCGAAGACTCCATTTTTTGTGCCAAAAATTGAATCTGACTAGGCCGCTTCCGTAGCCTTGTCTTGCGCTTGGGTAGCGGACGGCATGTCCTCGATGTCAACGGGCTGATGTTTTTTCTGCACGTATTTTCGGGTGATTTTCCGCAACGTTTCCGTCTTGCCTTCGCGTTCACTTGGGCTAAGAAAAGACGCCAGTTTTCGTTCCAACTTATATGAATTCTGTTCCGTACTGATAGCGACAATCCCCTCCAAGACCAACTTTTGATTCACCAATTCAGCCCGAGTCGAAAAATTAATATTTTCGGCAATGGGAGAAAAAACCAGATTGCTCAAAATCAAACCATACAACGTTGAAATAAATGCAACAGGAATACTCTTCAAAATGACGGCGGTGTCATTTATTCCCATGAGCAAACCGATCAAACCGATCACACTTCCCGCCACGCCAAAGGCCGGAGCCATTCGGGCAAGTGTTTGGAAAAAACGTTCACTCTGCTGACGGCGCAGATTGAAAAAGGCCATCTCCGCATTCAGGCATTCACGAATTTCATCTTCCTTGTAATTATCAACAAGCAGAATCAACCCATTTTTCATGAATGAACTGGTATCACTGGCCTTTGACCGTTCCAGCGACAAAATGCCATCGACCTTACTTTTGACGGAAAGGTCCAACAATGTATTGACGATCGATTCTGCTGAAATATGTTTGGATGTATATATTTTTCTGGCAACCTTGCAGGCATCCTTCACATGCCGCACCGGGTAGCTTAACAGCGTGGCGGCAACAAGCCCGGACACGACAACCAAAAACGCGGCAACGTTGAAATAGGCTCCGGCCGCTCCGGTCAACATAAAACTACAAATAAAAACAAGAAGGCTTATCACCACGCCAATGACATTTTTCCTACTCATGACTGTACTCCACGCACTCAACGTTGCTGTGCAATGACGATTTCAACTCGCCGATTCTGTATTTTGTTGGCTTCTGAGGTATCCGGCACTTCCGGCTGATATGCCCCTCGGCCAGTGACGACAACCCGTTCGGGAACAATCCCGAATTGGGTAATGAGAAAATCCGCCACACTGGTGGCGCGCTGTGAAGACAACTGAAAACTCTGAGTCCCAACCGATTCGCTCTTATCTGCAAAACCAACCACATGGACCGTCCCAAAACTGAGCTTCACCACCTCGGCCAATTCATTCAAATACTGGCTAGACGCAGGTTTAAGCAGGCCCGACTGGGCATCAAAAAACAGTGCCCCACGAAGTGAAATTCGCACCCGCCCGGGAGCATCCCGAACAACGGAAATCCCCTTTGATCGAGATCGAAACAGCACTTCAGTTTCACCGACTCGCACTTGATTCTGTGATCCTCCAGGCGTCGCACGACTGGCAATCTGCCCAATCAACCCAATAAGAGGATCAAATGAACTCGAAGCCTGCGCCTTTTCCGCTGCCTGGGGACTGAACAGTATCTTCACATCCTGATGGGTGCTGGCATACATGAACAGAACAACGAACAGGACAAACATGACCATCATCAAATCCGCCCACGGTACAGCCCAATCATTCACCCCACGCATCGAGGTTTCCGAATCCATCTGACTAAAAGAGGAAAAATCAGTGGCAAAAGTTTTCTCTATTTCCTGCATGTACTCTCCTACGCATGACTGCGTACAACAATTAAGCAAGAATGCTGCCATGTTTATAACATATTCAAATACCATGTTTAATTATCATAAAAGCCAACAAAAGAGTTGAACTGACAAAAAGCTGACAGCCATACGTTGACTCTTGAAAGAATATGGGGGAAAAATCGAATCCATGACGACACGAAAAGGACCATTTACCACGACACGCCCGTTTGTTTTGGCCTCCGGATCTCCCAGACGACAGGAACTGTTGGCCGAACTCGGCCTCCAATTCACCGTCCGCCCGAGTGCGCTCGAAGAGCCAAAACCGGACGCTGACGAAGCACCACAAGCCTATGTCAAACGCATGGCAGAACTGAAAACACTGGATGTTGCGGCTTCATTCCCCGGACACATTGTGCTCGGAGCCGACACCATTGTCGTTCTCAATGATCAAATCATGGGAAAACCCAAAAATAACGAACATGCTCTTGAAATGCTTATGGCGCTTTCCGGAAAAACCCATCAGGTCATGACCGGATTCTGCATGGTTTTACCGGATGCAGCACGTATTACCAAGGCCGTCAGTACGGATGTGGATATGCGGCTTTCCTCGAAAGACGAACTCAAGGCCTACATTGCCACCGGCGAACCAACCGACAAGGCCGGAGCGTATGCAATACAGGGAATCGGGACTTTCCTTGTGACAGCAATCAGGGGATCATATACCAACGTGGTCGGCCTGCCTGTTGCCATGGTTGTTGAAGCCCTCACGACTTCTGGCGTGATTGCAGTTTCGAACCAGGACAGGACATTATTTTGACACGAGCACTCGGTGAAAATCAACGTTTTATGAACTGCATCAACCGGAATAAGAAATGAAAGCCACATCACCTCTTGACACCTTTGCCGCCGCATTGGCCACACTCGGCCCTATCGGACATTTTCCAAAAGCACCGGGAACATGGGGATCACTGGCCGCCATTGTCGCAGCTCCATGGCTTTTCGTTTCTCTGCCACTGTGGGGCCGGTGTCTTACTCTTGCCGTCGTGCTCCTCGTGGGCATTTGGGCCTGTGCCCGTGCAGAAATAGTCTTTGACAAAAAAGATCCCGGTTGCGTCATTATTGATGAACTCTTCGGACAATGGCTCGCCCTGCTTTTCTTTCAGGGACTCCCCATCTGGTATCTTGCCGTGGCATTTGCCTTGTTCCGATTTTTCGACATACTCAAACCATGGCCAGTCAACTGGGCCGAACGGACTTTCCCCGGCGGCTTGGGCGTCATGCTGGACGATGGGGTGGCAGGACTGTACGCCATGGCAGGACTCCATTTGATTCATCTGATTTTCTAAACAAAAAACCGCCGCTTCCCGAGAGAAGCGGCGGTTTTATTTCAATATATTCAAACAATTTTATTGAACGACGAATTCGGCCCGACGATTCTTGGCCCAGGCCGTTTCATTGTGAGCGGCATCCACAGGACGCTCTTCGCCAAAGCTCACGAGCTTCATGCGTTCTGGAGCCACACCGAGGATAACAAGATGCTCATATGCGGCACGGGCTCGACGTTCACCCAAAGCCAAGTTATACTCTTCCGTTCCCCGTTCGTCGCAATGGCCTTCAATGACCACTCCCACATCTGTATACTTCCGCATGATGCGTGCTTTCAACGCAAGGACAGCCCGAGATTCCTCATTCAATTCATAGGAATCGAAAGCAAAATTAATCGTCACGCCCGACAGTTCTTCAACCGCTTCGACTTTGGCCTGAGCTTCCGCCTCGGCAGCCAACGCGGCTTCATCAACCTGCGGTTCTGCTGGCGGGGGAGTCCACTGGGAATCGTCCGTCACCTCAACCTTCGTCTCAGCCGGGGTGGTGGTTGTCGTCTTCTTGGCACAGCCTGCAAAGACAAAAAGGGACAGGGCCAACAGGGCCACAATTCCGAAATACACTCTGTTTTTCATGCTCACTCCTTGGTAGAGCCGTCGCCCGGCCATTATTTCAGATGCTCCAATCCTCAATGATTCTCGCATTGAGTACCATGCACCTGTTCGTACAAAAAAATCAACCCCGCTTCCATGACAATTTACCGCTGAAGTGCCGTATCCCATGCCGGAGCAAAAGCCGGTCCCTTTCCAGTGGAAATCATTCGAGGCTTGTCCCCATGTCGCGTTGACAAATACAACTTGTACTCACCTGTCCTGCTGGACGCAAAGGCAATGAAGTACCCATCAGGCCCAAATGCAGGATACTCATCATTCCCCGGGCCAAAGGACAACTGTTTTTCCCTGCCGGTCTGTAAATCATGCAAGAAGATACGATGTCCGTCAGCAGTTTGATGCGTATAGGCGATATATCGTCCGTCAGGACTCAAACACGGATGGGTGTTATACCGACCCGTTGTGGTCACCCGTCTGATCTTCCCGGTCATGATATCAAGTAGATAGATATGCGGATTTCCGGCCCGGGCCGAAGTAAACGCCATCTTTTTTCCCGCTCTGTCAAAACTCGGAGAAACGTCAATATAGGGGCTACGCACCAGCATCTTACCCGGTTTGTAAGCAGAATCCAACGTATAGATATTCGTGGTCCCGTTTCGGTTCAAAGCGACATAAAGAACGTCGTTCTGGTCATAGACAGGACTGATAACCGTTGATCCCAATCCTTTATGCATCCGGCTGATCGTCCCGGCTTCACTATCGTAAATACCAAGTTCATGCCGGGTCTTGCTGATATGTGTAAACGCGATACGCTTGCCATCAGCCGACCAGGCCGGGCTCAGGTTGTATCCACCCAATTTCGTGATCCGCTTCAAACCCCGTCCTTGTGGAAGCACGGTGAAAATCTCTTTGGTTTCCCCTTCCTGTTTCACGAAGGCAATGGGAGAATCAAAAAATCCTTTTTTCCCCGTCAAGGCTTCGAGAAAGGATGAACACAGCCGATCAGCGACCATGGGCAAATTCCGGCCCACTTCCCGGTACGATTTTCCCACCACCCGGCGGCCACTGAACGTTTCGAAGACACGAGCTTCAAGGTACTCACCGTTCCAGCCTATCGTCATGCACAGATCGACCTTGGCCAGTTGCAATGGTTTGAAATCAACATCCGCCGCGGTCACACCCCGACTGGGGTCACCACCCAACAAATCCGTGATCGGCACAATATTCAGAAAAGGAATATATGCCAAATCGTTGGCCACAAGCTCCTGGAAAGCCTGGGCCGCAGCTTCGGGCACGGCAGAACCGTCCAGACCTTTGGGAGGGAGAAGCGTCATGTTGACCATCCGCTGTCCCGGACCATGAATATCAACTGTCAGCGGTCCCTGAGCGGACGCGGACACGGCGATAATGCAGGCACAGACGCAACTCATACATAGTGTCAAAATCCGTTTCATACCGTTTACTCTGAGAGTTCCTGGCTGTTAAAATTAATACGTAGGACCCGATCCCTTTTGGTTCTGGGCTTTTCCACGTATTCTGTTTCCTTGATAGCCCGAAGAGCGGAATTGTCAAATTCAGGATTGTTTGACGATTCAAGGATCTTCGAGGACATGATTTTCCCATCGGCTTCAAGGACTATCTCAAGGGTCGCCATCAGATTGGTTTCCCCGGCAAAAGCCGGATAGCGCCAATGTTTCTTGATGGCTGCTCCCACAATTAACGAATAGACTTCGGACAGCCCGGAACCGGACCCTCCGACCGCCCCACCAGCGACGCCATCTTCGACACCGCCTGGTTGTCCACCATGGGCATACACCTGATCCCCTTCCCGCTTCTTGAGCGCGGCCAGTTCATCAGCTAGGGCTTTTCGCTTTTTCTGATCCTGCCGCTTGGTTGTGGCCTTGGCAGCGGCCATCCCTTCGGCCAGCAATTGTTCAGCCGTTTTTTTGGGCTTCGGTTTTGGCTTTGGCTTTGGTTTTGGCTTGGGTTTGGGGGGCTCCTTCTTTTTAACCACCGTCTTTTTCTCAACCTTTTTCGGGCTGATCTTTTTGACCTCTGGTTCAGGCTCTGGTTTGGCCTCGACGACTGGCGTCGGAGCACTGTCCACAGCCGGCTCAGGTTTGGCCTCGACAACTGGCACTGCCGGAGTGGTTGGTTCCGGTTCGGCCACGGCTTTTACCTCAACAGGTGGTCCCGGCGGCGGTGGAGCCAAAGAAACCAGGTCAACCGTATACACTGGACGATCCATATTGACCTGCACACCAGCGGTATTCACGCCATAAATGGCGACCACGGCCAGAAGCGCGTGGAGAAGAATGGAGAAAAGGAGACCGAGACTGTGCCGCATACTGTGACTATACTATTTTTTTGATGTTTTTTCAGCGTCAGTGGTCTTTTCCGCCACAATGCCCAACCGATCGATACCGGCACCTTTGATTTCACCCATGATCATCACCACGGTCCCGTAGGCAACCTCCTTGTCGGCACGCAAAAAAAGCTGTTTCTTCTGGGTTGCGACCAGTCGTTTCAGGTGGTTCTGGAGTTCATCCAACCCCACCTGATATTCATCAAGGAAAAGCGTCCCGTCCTTTTTGACGGAAAGCACCAGATGCTCGGAATCCTGTGGCAAATTCTTGACTGTCTTTGTCACCGGCAGATCGACTTCAACCCCCTGAGTCATCAATGGTGCGGTCACCATGAAAATAATCAGAAGAACCAACATGACGTCCACAAAAGGCGTCACGTTGATTTCATTGAGAAAGCCACCGCCTGTCTTGATAGCCATGAGACGCTCCTACTTTTTCTCGGATTTGGATGCCCACGCGATTTCGCGTTCCGCACGGTTCAAAAACGCCCCGGCAAAATCCACCAGTCCGGTTTCCACTTCGCCAAGTTTTCCAAGAAAATAGTTGTAAAAAATCGTCGCGGGAATAGCGACCAGCAAACCGATGGCCGTGGCGATCAACGCTTCGGAAATTCCTGGAGCAACGGTTGCAAGGGCGGCAGATTGCGCCAAACCAATGGAATGGAATGAATGCATGATTCCCCAAACTGTCCCGAACAACCCGATAAACGGCGCGGCATTGGCACAGGTCGCCAAGAAAGGCAGGTTTCGCGTCAAAACCCGCATTTCTTTTGAAATGCCCTGCTTCAAAACACGACGCAATGTATCCTTGACCAGCAGTCGTTTCCGTTCCCGATTGACATCCGCTTTTTCCAACAAACGGAATTCATGGACGGCCAATGTCGAAACCCGGGCCAATGGAGACTGTTCCCTATCTCCCAGTACCTTCAGGCCAGCGGTCAAATCCTGTGCATCCATGAACGCGTCATAGCCCTGCATGACTTTTTTCCGAGCTGAACCAATGGTGAAGAACTTGAAAAAAATGATTGTCCAGCTCCAGATAGACATCATCGCGAGAAACAGCATCACAAGCTTAACGGCCAAAGTCGCTCCGGTCAGGAGGGTCAGCATGTCACTCTCAGGCATAAAATTCATGGTGGCACCTTTCTTTGAATCTTCGGGCACTTTGCCCCGATTATGCGGAAAAAGCCGAGCTTACTCAAAGCCACGGCTTTCCAGAATCATTTTGACGTATACGCTTCCATAGTCACACTCATGCGACAATACCGTGTTACTTCATGCATCGTTGGACGATCTCCCAGGCATTGCTCTCGGTCTGCCGGTATTCCTCAACGGTCAATCCAGCACCCAAGGCAATGGTTTTCCGCAACTCGCTACAGATCAGATCCCGGGGAGCATGGGCATCGTTATTCACGACCAGTTTTGCGCCGTGCCGACGGGCAATCGCCGCAACATGACCATTGGTATAACTGTGCCCGCCTCGGGTCGTTATCTCCAAAGCCACGCCTTTTTCGACCGCCAGTTTGACTTCTTCGTCAGTAATCAGTCCGGGATGCGCCAAGACATCAACACCGGCTTCAATCGCGGCCAAATTCGTTCCGGGAGCCACGGGTTCAACCGGCGTTTCACCATGAACAACAACAATCTGCGCACCGGCCTCTCTTGCATCCTGCACCATACCGTCAATCAAAGCGGGTGGGACATGGGTCAATTCCACTCCGGCCATCACGTTGACGTCAAAGAAATGCCCATGTTTTTTTACAAAACGAAGGATATTCTCCAACGTATGATACATGGTACTTTCGTCCGCATGGTCGGTCATGCAAAGCGCCTTGTAACCCATGACTTCAGCCCTGCGAACAAGTTCGGCGGGAATGAGTTCGCCGTCACTGAAAATAGTATGTGTGTGCAGATCAATCATTCTATGCCTACATTTTGTATTTGATGTCGTCTTCCGACAACTTTTCCAGCGTGTCCATCCATGTCTCGGAATTCTCGGTACTGATCACCGTCTGGGTATGTTCTGGAAATGGTGCGCCCGCTTCATCAAGCACACGCTGGCTGACAAAAATCGGACAATCAGCACGCACTGCCAAGGCAATGGCATCCGAAGGCCTGCTGTCGATACGCCGGGTCTTCTGCTCCATGGAGACCAAGATTTCCGAAAAAAACGTTCCGTTTTCAATATCAGTCAACTCGATTCGCTTCACCGTTCCACCGAGCGCATGGATCGTATTCAATAACAAATCATGCGTCATGGGACGAGGAAATGGGACTTCATTGATAGCCATGGAAATCGACATGGCCTCCACAGCGCCAATCCAAATGGGCAGGACCATGGCATCGTCCTTGTCCTTGAGGACAAGAATGGGGGATTTCCCCGTTTCATCTAATGCAAGTCCGAATATTTCAACCTCTACCACAGCTCGCCTATCCTTTCTCCATTCAAAGAATGTTTTTTTGCTTCAACGATTCTGACAGGAACCATCATACCGACCAAACCACTCTGCTCGTGCATCTCGACATTGACAATTCTTCCGGCCAAATCACGCCCCTTCCAGGACGTCAAGTTGGTCCCCTGCTTTCGACTCAATCCTTCGATAAACGCATGAGTCTCAACACCGACCAGATTCTTTAGACATTTTCTAGTAATATTATTTTGCAAAGTCTGCAAGCGCATCAACCTTTCAGACGCGACTTCCGAGCTGACTTTCGGCTCCATGTTCACCGCGGCAACGCCTGGACGATCAGAATACTTGAAGGAAAAACTGGACTCAAATCCGACTTTTTCCACCATATCAAGGGTTTTCTGAAAATCGTCCTCAGTTTCACCGGGGAATCCAACAATGATATCCGAAGTCAGGGCTATATCCGGTCGGGCAGCTTTCAAACCGTCAACGATAGAAAGATACCGGGCAATATCGTATTTTCGACGCATGGCTTTCAAAACCCGATCAGACCCAGCCTGCATGGGCAGATGGAGCGATGGGCACAAATTCTCAAGCTCACCAAACGCGGTGATGACCTCGGGAGCGATATCTTTGGGATGCGAAGTTGTGAACCGGAGCCTGTCCAGTCCGTCAATTGCCGCCACACGGGTCAGCAGTTCGGCAAAACTCACGCCGACACCGCCTTTATCCAAACCAAAGCTATTCACATTCTGCCCGAGCAAAGAAATTTCCCGCACGCCACTCTCAACCAGAAGACGACATTCATCAAGGATGGCATCGGGATGACGGGACTTTTGCCGGCCCCGAGTATACGGAACAATGCAGTATGAACAGAAATTGTCACACCCCTGCATGATATTGACAAATGCCTGCCGGGTCTCGGGGATGGTCACAGTCTCTTCTTCTGGTTGTTCCCGCTCTTCATAAACCGGAACAAAATCAAGCAAAGCCAGTCGGTTCCCCTTGCCTGCGGCAACCTGTTCAAGGGCATTGGGAGCACCAGCAATGCCATCGGAACCGAAAACGAGCTTCACAAAAGGAAACCGATCAAAAAATCCTGTACCAACCTGTTGGGCGACACACCCGCCCACTGCGGCAAAAACCGTTTCATCGCGTTTGACATGTGCGGCAATACGGCCAAGCTCGCTATACACTTTTTGTTCCGGCTTATCCCGGACACTGCATGTATTGAGAATAAAAACCTGGGCCTCGGACTCATCCGCCTGGACCCAACCCCGGCTTTCCAATGCACGGGTGAGCCATTGGGAGTCATGGACGTTCATCTGGCACCCAAAGGTAGTGATGTGAAATTTCATATAAAATCTATCCGGCCCGAGACACGGGCTGTTGAAGGTTATCTGTGTATTGCGTTGCCTACCGGCAGGAATTACGCATTCGGAATCCATGTGTCCAGAAAGTGCAAGACTTTTCTCAAAGTTTCCTCTGGGGACAACAGGGTATTATCAATAATGAACTCGGCATTCTGGTCTTTTTCAAAAGCCACGTCCACACCAATAACATCACCCAATCCTGCACACGGCTCTCCGGTCCGCTTGCGATGCAATGCCTTGGCATATAATCCGGCCATCACCATACCATCCGGCCGAGCCGCCTCCCGACGAATGGCTTCATCCAAAGAACATTGAATGAAAATCTCCGCAAATCGATCAATCTGCTGCCGCGCGGACGCTCGCATTGAACGTTGATACGCAGCCCCGTCCATCACGACATTTTGCCCACGGCGTACATATCGAACAGCCTCGTCAACAAACAGGGAATACGCCTTTTCCCGTTCCTCGACCGAATACGTCGGACGCGGAAAGTAGGTCCTGCGTCGAGCGTCCATCTGAAGCAATTCCGCCGCGATGCCACGACCTGTCAAAACGTCATGCACCCCGTGCGCCACTGTGGATTTTCCGCTTCCCGGCAGGCCGACAATCCAGATGGCCCATCCGTTGCCCTGTCCAACCATGGTCACTCCAGATATTTGTTGATGTTCTCCCAATCGAAAACATCGTCCTCAAGAACACGAGACACGAAATTGAAAAGTCGGTGGCGCACGGATTTCGGATGATCCGGATACCACTCGGGAGAGGCGATGACCAGTCCCCGGAATACGCAAAAAGGCGCCATGACTTCAAAGATCTCCGTATCCCCTGTCTGCTCCAGATACTCCTCCATATACGCACGATACAGCCGTTCGAACGGCCCACTCATTCGGTCTGTATCATACAGGCTCCACAACAGATAGTTCATCGCCATGGTTGCGAGGTCACCGGCCGGTTCGCCCCATTCACCACGACTTCGGTCCAGAACCGAAAAATCTCCGGACTCTGTCACGAGAACATTCCATGGATGGAAATCGCCATGGACCACGCTCAATCGGTGGGCATAGTTCTTGAGCTTCCACCGCCAATCGATCAACCGTTTTTCCAAGGCGATGAAGCGTTCATCTGAAAATGACAAATAGGGGTGGGGAAAGGCTTCGTCGATCAACCCAAGGATGCACTCACTTGACCCGAGCAGATTGCGGACACGTCGATAATACAAGTGCGGGTCATCATGTTTGACATGGTGAATCCGGGCCAGCCACCGACCGAACTCTCTCGCGAGAGTTTCATCGGCATCTCGAATATCCCCGGTCCTGATTCGATCAAGGTCGAGGAAATAATCATGGCCGTCCAATTTCTCATTCAGGATGAAGAATTCTCTCGGCTCATCCACCGGGACCAATGAATCCGAGCCATCCACATAGCCAAGCCCGAGCGGCAGGACATGCCGTTCCATCCGGGCCGAGGTCTCATACTGAAACATGAGACAGGCACCCCGATCCCAATAGAACTGATGGCCGTACTTGTCCCCTTTCATAATGGACAAGACTGCTTCCCGACGTTCTCCACCGACCTCGAACCGAAGCAGAAGCGGCTTGCCATAGCCAAACCCCTTCATCCCTTGTTCATCCAGATTGCCGATATCACCAGCCCCGACAAGACGGGCATCATCGCCGAACACACGTTTCAAATACAGTGCAATTGATTTGGTATCGAGTTCGATCATGACGCCCTCCTCGGCGAAACATTTCAGTACTGTTTATTCCAAGGGACCAAATGCCGCCTCATATCGGGCAGTGAATTCGTCCATGGTGAAAGTATGCTCCTGTGGGCCGTCGGTTTCAATAACAAACGTGGCACTGGTTGCCCCCATTTTACACGAATCAACCACGCTTTTGCCCATGGACAACCCTTTCAACAACCCAGCACGAAAAGCGTCGCCCACACCGGTGGGATCAGCGACCGTTTCCACAGGGACGGCATTAATATGCGTCGCGTCTCCCTTGCAATTGATGACAGCACCCTTGTCCCCAAGAGTCGTCACAAGGTATTCCACGGAATCCAGCAACGCCTCTTTGGACATTCCTGTGGAATTCATGATCAATTCCAATTCATAGTCATTGGTGATCAGAATCTCTGCCCCCTGGAAAGCCTCTTGCAACTGTTCACCCGTCAAGGCAGGAATCTGCTGGCCCGGATCAAAAATGAAAGGGATCTTGTTTTCCCGATAGAATCTCGGATGGTCAATCATATCACCCACATTGCCTGGAGACACAATGCCGAGCGAATCACTCCCGTTGATCTGTGTCATATCATACAGGCAGGGATATTTCATGGCACCAGGATTGAACCCCGTGATCTGATTGTCTGACTGATCGGTCGTGATATAGGCACCGGCGGTGAATTCCTGATCCAAAGTCCGTATTCCCTCGACAGAAATGCCAAAGCCCTGCAAATGTTTGTCATATGCGGTGAAATCCTTGCCCACCTGACTGAGAATGGTGGATTTCCCTTCAAGCAAAGCCAGCGTATACGCTATATTACCGGCTGTTCCACCAAACCGTTCGACCAAACCGTCAACGAGAAAACATACATTCAGAATATGAATCTTGTCAGGCAGGATATGGTTGGAAAACTTGTCGGGAAAGGACATGATGCGATCGTAGGCAAGAGAACCGGTGATATAGATATTCATTATAACTCCTCAAAAGGTGACTGAAAATTACCAGCGGGAAGGTACGATCTTGCTCACAGTGCTGTCAACGGTCTGGCGTCATGAAAAAACACCCAGTCAGGATGCACGGGTTTCCGCCTGAATCCATTGTAAAAAATCCGGATTTCCATCGTGAATAGGCATGGCGACAATGCACGGAACAGCATATTCATGCATGGCCTTGACCGCTTCGGTCAGCTCAGGAACCAGGTCCGACCGGGTCTTGACGACAAGAACCGCTTCCTCTGCCCGATGCACTGCCCCTTCCCACCAATATATGGATTTCATGCCCTCCATGATATTCGCACACGCAACCAGCCGGCGTTCCACAAGAATTGTCGCGATATTTTCCGCCTCGACCATAGTCGAGCACGTCATGTACACAAACGATGCAGCCATCATTACTCCTTTGTTTGAAATAAACGGTCTCGATTCAAGACACAACCACGATCCTCGCCCCGACAATTGGGGGTTGAGCGTTGGAAAGGCAAATGCTAACACCCTCCGTCATGGAGACTTCATGAAAAAAAAAGAACGCGCCAAAGTAATATACGCACGGTTGTCACAACGCTATCCACGCCCTGAACCGGCCCTGACATGGTCCACGCCATGGGAGCTGCTCGTTGCCACGGCCTTGTCGGCACAGTGTACCGATGAACGGGTCAACAAAGTGACACCGGTCTTTTTTTCACAATGGCCAACCATCAAGGACGCAGCAGAGGCTGATGTCACGGACATTGAAAACGTGGTTCATTCCACTGGTTTTTTCCGAAACAAGGCCAAGAATATCAAAGCTGCGGCACAACGCATCATGACAGAGTATGATGGAGAGGTGCCACAAACCATGGCGGAACTCATCACGCTTGGCGGAGTGGCCCGAAAAACAGCCAGTATTGTCCTGTCCAACGCATTTGGCGTCAACGAAGGCATTGCCGTGGATACCCACGTCAAACGCCTTGCCTTTCGACTGGGACTCACCACGAAAACCGCTCCGATTCCCATAGAAAAAGATCTTATGCCCCTTTTCCCACAGGAACAATGGGGTGATATCAACCACTATCTCGTTTTTTTCGGTCGCGAAATTTGTCCGGCTCGCACGCCCAAATGCGACATTTGCGAATTGAACGACATCTGCCCCAAAAAGGGAGTTAAATAATGACAAAACCCGGTAATTTCACGGTTCACACAACCGACGGCCACGCACGACGCGCCACATTGAGCACCGCGCATGGCGATATTCAAACCCCCATTTTCATGCCCGTGGGGACACAGGGAACGGTCAAAAGCCTGACCCCGCTGGACCTCGAAGAAATGGATGCCCAGATAATACTCGGCAACACCTACCATCTGTATCTGCGCCCCGGCGACGATCTCGTGGCACGGCGCGGTGGTCTGCACAAATTTTCCAACTGGAAACGCCCCATTCTGACAGACAGTGGCGGATTCCAGGTCTTCAGTCTTCAGGGTATCCGCAAGTTATCCGAGGAAGGCGTTGAATTCCGATCCTACCTCGACGGATCAAAACATTTTTTCTCACCGGAAAAGGCCATTGATATCCAAAAAAATCTCGGTTCGGACATCATGATGGTCCTCGATGAATGTGTCGGGTACGGCAATGATCGCAAATACACCGAAAAATCCCTCGAAATGACGACACGATGGGCACAACGCTGCCGGGATCATTATCCCAAGGGAAGTGGTGACCAGCTCATGTTCGGCATTGTCCAAGGCGGCTTTCACAAGGATTTACGGGAAAAAAGTCTGTACCAACTGCGTCAGATCGACTTTGAAGGATTTGCCATCGGCGGATTGTCAGTGGGAGAATCCACGGAAGAAATGTATGACATTCTCAACCACATCGCCCCCAAAATGCCGGAAGAAAAACCCCGATACCTGATGGGCGTCGGCACACCGCTGGATATACTGGAAGGCGTGTCAGCTGGAGTGGACATGTTCGACTGCGTGCTGCCATCGCGCAATGCCCGTAACGGCACCTTGTTCACATCCATGGGCAAAATCAATATCAAACGGGCCGAATTCGCGGAAGACGACTCCCCGCTTGACCCCAATTGCAATTGCTACACCTGCCGCAATTTCTCCAAGGCATATCTGCGCCACTTGTATCAGGCCAAAGAGTTATTGTCGTACAGACTCAACACGTACCACAATCTCTACTTCTATCTCGACCTCATGAAACAGATTCGAGCCGCCATCGAAAACGGCACATTCAACGCCTTGAAAACGCATTACGAAGCAGTATACGCCAAGTAGCCACAATCACACCGAAGTGTGAGAACAAAGTCCCAGCGCACCAGCTTCCGGCGCAATACTCGAAATAGACGAAGCATATGATTCAGCACATTCCAGCAGAGTGAGGTTCGCCTCACTCTGACTGGTCGCTTCAGCCAACGCCCCGAACAGGGTATCCAAATAACCAAATTTCTTGGCAAAGGCTTCAAAGACCCGAAGCTCCCCATCCATATTGACCACACGAATGATGTCCAGCACTCGAATTTCATCCAACGCCCGCGCCGGGGCATAGATTTCACATCCTTTCACATCGGCGAGCACGGTATACCCCGCTTTTTGCAGCAACGTGAACAGATCCGAGACCAATGCTGACGGCGCCATGAGACCATCTGAAATTTCTTCCACTGACGGCAGCGGCTTGCCCGCATGAAACCGTTGGGCCAGCACCACCATCATCAGAACAGCAATTTTCTGCCGCTCATACGGCGTTGCCTCGCCAAAATACCGTTGTTTCACAAACGAATTGATATTCTGCCAACTGTAGCTCACTTCAGCGCCCAGCAAAACGATCAGCCAACTGATGTAGATCCAAATAAGCAATAACGGCAACTGAGCGAAGCTTCCATAAATAGCATTATACTTGGCCGCCCCGATCTGCCAATTAATGTACAGCCATTGCGCCATCTGCCACAACACGCCACCGACAACCCCGCCCATAAGCGCCGCGACAATGTTCACCCGGGTGTATGGAATGAAGGCGTACATGAACATGAAGGCCAATGAAATCAGGATGTATGGCGTGACCTTGAGAAATGCGGTCTCAAGCAGGCCGATGGTTTCCACACTCAAAAAGCCGGTCACCATTTGCTGCTGTTGCAGACTGACGTTGAAGCTGGAAGCCACGATCAAAACCAATGGACAAATCAGGATCACCGGGAAAAAATCCGCTACCTTTCGCCAGGCGGAACGGCCTTTGGTCACATTCCAAATGGTATTGAACGCCTTTTCAGTGGTCCCGATGAGAGAAAAAACTGTGAACAACAGTGTTGCAACACCGACCCATCCCAAAGCCTGAACATTGGTCCGATCAATGTATTCGATGATTTTATCAGCGACTTCTACACGGCCAGTGGTCATTTTGAGAATAAGCGTCCGAATAAAATCGGTATTTTGTAATCCAAACCCCTTGGAAATGGAAAAGGCGACCGCAAGGAAGGGAACGATCGATAAAATGGTCGTAAACGTCAACGCGGCCGCACGAATGACCATCTGATCCTTGATGAATCCGAATCCGATCAAATACGCAAGGCGACTGGCTCCTCGCACAATTCGCAAAGGAAAGGGGGTATCCGGCGTATTCCGCACCCAAATACCTTCAGAAAAAAGCCGTTTCACATTCCGGGGTGTCTGTTTCAATTTCGCTGCACTCATGAGCACTCCACTCGTCTCCATACCTATTTCTCCGGCACACCATCAGTTACTATCGTATACTGTTTCGCGTCGGACACGCAAGGTAGCCTCAATTCATCAAAAAAGATCTCGTAAGAATTGGAACGACTTTTCGGGAATGCTCAAAATGTTGAACACCGTGTCGTGAACAATTCTTCCTGTTGGAATCCGAACAGCGGGGTCTGTTAATTTCCCGATCAATTTAAGTGTCACGCTTGGAACAGCCACGAAATCATTTCGAATAGACAGGTCAATGGTATTGTCAGGCAGACTGAATCCACCTTTGCCATACGACTGCAAAACCGGCGGCGCTTCCACTCTCCACGTCTGAGCCGTAAAAACGCCCCGCTTGACGGAATATTCGGAAGTCGCCCGACGAAAAGAAGTCCTCGCACTGGGTTGCGGTGACCGTTTCGTCCGAATTGTATCCGACGTCCTTTGTGTCGAAACCTGGTCAGGCTGTCCCCCATATCCTGTAAATTTGAAAGACCCATTGGTGATTTGCAATTTAGCCATTCCATCCAGATTGGCAAGAATGCTATCGTCAGTCACCCCTCGACTTTTGAGAGCAAACGAAATGTCGGTTTGTCCCCGTATATAATCCCGATCAGCCACGTCGGTCATGAATGGGCCAGCCTGCATGTTTCGCACATCCAAAAGCAGGTCAGTACTCAAGGCACGCGAAGAAACCGTTCCTTTCCAATCCCCGGTCAACGCCCCACCGTAGGTCTGTCCACGCACATTGGCCACATGGATATTTCCGGCATCCGCCTTGAGACGCCCTGTCAACCGGGTTGTCCGAATAGCCGCCAGTGTAAAAGACTCAAAGGCCACCTTCCCATCAAGCCGAAGTGCTTGAAAAAATGCGAGCGGCAAATCCACCGGTTCTGCCTTGGGCACCACTCCAGTTCGAGAATTCGGTTGGCGAGGTGGAGGAAGATATCTGTCCAGATCGAATGCTCCGGCACTCAAGGAAAAGGTCAACATAGGATGAATGAACCCCGCTCCATCAATTCGTCCCTGTATCGGCATTCCATCGAATTCTGCACGGACATTCGTCAGCGAAAATCCTTTTTCATCAAAAGAAAATGGGGTTTTCAGGTCCACATTCGTCAAAGCCGTACCATCCCGGGTCCGCAAGGCCTTGTTTGCCAATAGATAGACAATTCGCTTGGGATTAACCCCGGACAATTCCACTGTCCCGGTTCCTTTCGGCGTCGTGGTCAGATCGCGAACCTGAACGGAGCCTTTGAGAGAGGTTTCCAAAACCCGTACAAAACCATCAACCACTGAAAGGGTGTCTTCTTCCGAATCAAAAGCGATCGTCCCATTTGCCGTCAGCCGTTTGGCATCCCGAGGCAAAACCGAGGACAACACATGCCCATTGACGGCCATGCCCGAACTCATCACACGCCCATCCTCAATGCCGACGCTCAAAGGTCCCTGCGCGAGCACGGCAAGGGATTCGATATCTGTTCCACCCCGAAGCCTGACAGAAGCATCGACAGCACTGTTCCACTGTGTTTCCGATGTCCCGGCCGCAGGAGTAATAGTCATCCGTGTGCTGACACTGGAGTACTCCAGACGCTGGTTTTGCTTTGACGCATCCGTATATTGGAAACTCCCTTTGTCTAAAGCACCATCAATCTGCCCTCGCACAGCTCGTAGGATCAAAATTGATCGCTGCCTTGGTGGACACGGAAGAGGTGGAACCGACACCGTTACCGAGCACTTCCCCAAACCTCCAAGGGCAAAAAGCGGCCCCTGAAGCTCGGCGAATCCATCTTCGGACGATTGGACGTGCATCATACTTTCAAGAGCCAAGGTCGGCACACCGGTTTGGGAGGATTTTCCCACAACGACATCCAGTGTTCCGTTCAAAGTTGTTCCATCAGGACGAGCTGCCTGGGCACCAAAAGCAAGCGTCCCCTTCTGTGCAGAAACTTTCAGCCGCACATCCGCAAGCGTGGTGTCCAAAATGGTCAAAGCCTCAGCACGCACCACCCCTTTTGCACGCAGTTGTCGGAAAAAATCCAAATGGAAGTCTCCCCAGACAAACGGGGTTCCTGTCACGAAAAGCGGCAGATATCGATCAAGATCAAGTGCGTTTGTCCGCATCGAAAAATCAAAGACAGGGTCTGCGTACCCTTCAATATTCAATGCTCCACGAATAATCAGATCGTCGAGAGTCAAAGCCAGGTTGTCAAAATGAATTCCAGTCTCAGAAATCCGGATAAAAGACGTCAAAGCACTGCTTTCCAGCCCTTGCACATCTTTCACCGGCAATGATGGAGCGTGCCGGGCAATCACTTCAGCCGGAGTAAAAGGATGGACTATCACATGCCCTTCAGCGGAGAGGCCCTGACTCAAATTGCCACTTTGAATATTCCCTTCCGCCCGAAGGCCCAGAAACAGGACTTGTAAATCACGAACGCCCACCGACCGATTGTCCCAATCCACGTCAAGAAATCCTGTCATCTGTCCCGGAGCCGCTCCTTCCGGCATAAAATCGCCAGTCAGAGTCGCATAGATCGACGCATCCCGAAGCAGGACAGTAGCCCCATCAGAGGGCACACGAAGTCGCCCTTTCAACGTCAGTTCGGACAGAAGCCCATACTCCTCCAAGGAAAAAGTACTACTCACGGTAAAAGAGACATCTTCATCAGGTTTGAAAATGCCGGTGTTCAAATTGAGGCCGCTCAATCGGTATTCGTTGTGGGAGGCACTATCGCGGTACAGAATATCCGCATCAAAAATTTCAATAGTTTCAACAGAAAAACGCCATCCATCAAATACGGATGAACTGTCATCTCCCTGAATCATCTCAGTCGTAAAAAGGCTTTGCCAATTCAAACGGCCCTGCTCGTCAGAAAGGACCGTTCCCGTCATACCATCCAAAACAACCGACTCAATTTTCAGTTGCTTCGAAAGCAATGGCAACACTGAGACCAATATCCGAACCGTTTCGAAGTCCGCTGCAATCCCGGACCCGAAATCAGGGGATTCTTCAATACGCAATCCCTTGACTTCAAGAGCCAGATCAGGCCAGGCAACAATGTCCAGCTCTCCAGTCAATTCGACCTTTCGGTCGAGAAGCGTCTCTATCTTTTCAACAAAAGCCGTTCTGAAATTTGCAGTATCAATATAATAAGAAGCCCAAAACACAGCGATGGTCAGTCCTAAAACAAGAATGACACATAGCTCCAACAGGAGAAGAAACAATCGTCTAATCGCTGCTCGCATCCGGGACACCTCCGTCCCCGTTCTCCGCTTCATCCAATTGTGTTCGATAAAAGGCACTCGTGCCGAATTCTAACCCGGTCTTGTCAGCAATCCGTTTGCACTTGACCTTGAATGCACAATAAATATCGGGCCACCGGCCTTCAAGCGATTCAAAATTCCCCAAACCCTTGGCAAGGATAATATCTGAGTCCCTCATCATCTGAAGGAATTCGGGCGTACACCTGTCCAAAATGGTTCCCGGAGTATCAACACCACTTTCAACCACGCGACACAAAGCTGTCATGCCAACAGTCTCAGCATCTTCCATGGTCGCATCATTAATGACCGGACAGGATCGCACAGCGAATGTCACATCACATTCCAACCGCTGGAACTCTTTGACAAGCAATGTATCCAGCACGATTTCCCCAGTGTTATCGCCAAGAATCAAGACCTTGGCTCCAGGGAAAATATCGGCCTCCAAATCACTCAGAACATCCGGTGAAATCGTTCTGGTGACGTTGGCCATCTCTTCTTCGAGATCAAATTCTATCTCTACACCCTTATCCATGTAATTACCAATGATCGCGAATTCCAAGGCAAGGGCCAAAGGATCACCATCCGCTTTTTCGCGCTCCAAAGCGATCCGTTTTTCGAGATCAGGCAGCAAGGCCGTGACAACCCTGTTTGCCTCGTCCTTGTCCTGACGATACAGATCCCCACATCCGGTTTTTCGCTGAATCAACTCAGCCAAATACCGGGCAAAAACAGGCGGGGGACATCGCAAGTCAAGCTGGGAAAGCGTCTGACACCATTCCATGACAATTTCATGTTGCAAGTCAATGTCGTCCGGGCAGGCCAGCCGAGCCTCGCGGATCACCATTTTCATAAAACACGGCACACAATCCAAAGCAGTATCCATCGGTACACCTATTCAAATATATACTGACGGGATTGTGATCAACCCCGCCAGAAATTAACACCATTCTCTATAATTGATTGCACGAGACCCAACGCATTGGCAAGGTCTGTTCATCATTGAAGGAAAAAATCAGAAAGATTCGGCAGGAAAATCAGTTCGAAGCCCAACAATGGAAATTCCGGCCTGATCGGCATAGGCGAGAGCGGCTTCTCGATCAAAGAAAAGACTTTTACCAGCTTCAATACCGAGACACGTGGCCTTGCCCTTAGCCATGACCTTCAAGGTATCCATTCCCAAGCTCGGAAGATCGACTTCTTCTTGCTGCCCGGGTTTGAAAACCTTGACAACAACGCACCCGTTACCACCGAATTCACACCCTCGCTTGATGGCGGCATCGGTTCCTTCAAGTGCCTCGACTGCAGCAACAATCCCCTCACGAACAATCAGGCATTGCCCAACGTCCATTCGGCCGAGTTCTTTGGCTATTCTCCACGAAAATCGCAAATCACTCCATTCACGATCATTAGGCTCTCGGGTCGTCAAAACCCCTTCAGGGGTCAACAATTCCGGCAAAAACTCATGAGCTGGAACTACTGGCATTCCCTCTTTTTCAAATTCACCAGAGATGAGATTCAGCAAAGCGGAATCACCACGATTCTTCTTCCCAAGAACCAACTTCACAGCCCGCATATCCAAATGTCTGATATCCATGACCTTCGGCTTTTCGATGGTCCCTGCCATAATCACGTTCTCAACCCCGTTGGATTTCAGGTAGTTGACGAGCTTATTCAGCTTGCCCAACTTTAATTCCATCCAAACGTCAGCCAACGGGACAACATCCATATTGGTGTGCCCGGTAAAACCGGCAACAACAAGTTTGTGCCCCTTGGCCTTGACACCTTCAGCGACAAGAACGGGGAACTGCATTCCTCCGGCGATAAGACCAATAGTCTTGACTGATTCTGACATGATAAGGATTTAGTGATTGTTTCCGTTACGCTGTTTATGATCCGGTGTGACACCGTTTTTGCTTTCACGGATAAAGGCCACAAGGCGATCAACGTCTGCAAAACCGGGCAGTTCTTCCTCGACCTTGACCAAACCGTCTTCACGCTTCAATCCGGAACGGAAAATAATTTTATAGGCCCGTTTCAATGCCTTGCACGCATCCGTATCAAACCCATTGCGCCGCAAACCGATCAGGTTCGGACCAAACAGCAT
The DNA here is from genome assembly GCF_010468615.1 of Pseudodesulfovibrio sp. JC047. Taxonomy (NCBI): domain Bacteria; kingdom Pseudomonadati; phylum Thermodesulfobacteriota; class Desulfovibrionia; order Desulfovibrionales; family Desulfovibrionaceae; genus Pseudodesulfovibrio; species Pseudodesulfovibrio sp. JC047. The sequence continues at coordinate 60,855 of NZ_WUEH01000018.1, forward strand.
CCCCCGCACGCCATGTGCCAACATGAATGGCGGGACATCCAGCTTGTATCCGCTGGCTCCGCCAAGAAAGGTGTATTCGCCAATTCGAATGAACTGTTGCACGGCGGACAACCCACTGATGATAACATTCCGTCCGACTTCGACATGCCCAGCCAACTGGACCGCGTTTGCAAGAATGACATTGTCACCCACCTGGCAATCATGGGCGATATGCGAATACGCCATGAACATACAATTGGAACCAATCTGTGTTTTTTCACACCCTTGAACAGTCCCACGGTGAATAGTCACGCACTCACGAATGATATTGTTGTCGCCGATGTGCGTACAGGTCTTTTCACCTTTATAGGCACTGTGCTGAGGTTCGCCGCCAATGACGGCATGTGGATGAATATGATTATTCTTTCCAAGCACTGTATTGGCCTGAATAACCGTATGCGATTCCAAAAAAGTTCCATCGCCAATTTTCGTCTCCGCACCGACGACGACATATGGGCCGATTTGAACGTCTTCACCAATTTCGGCTGACGGATCGATAACAGCACTCGGATGGATAACAGTTGCCATCTTACATATCCCCTTTATCTGCAACGGCAGCGGAAAACTCACCCTGACATGTGACCTGACCGTCAACCTTGGCGACACCACGCATTTTCCAAATATTCAATTTATGCCGTTCATAGCTAACATTCAGTTCTAATTGATCCCCGGGAACGACCGGTCTTCTGAATTTGACCTTATTCAATCCGGTGAAAAGAAAAACTTTATCGCCAAGCGGTTCATTGAGAGAATTCATGACAAGGAGCCCTCCTGCCTGAGCAAGAGCTTCCAATTGCAAAACCCCCGGCATCACGGGCATATTCGGGAAATGCCCCTGAAAAAACTCCTCATTCATCGTCACATTCTTGATCGCCTTGAGACGAATGCCTGGTTCCAATTCCAAAACCCTGTCAACAAGCAGAAAAGGATACCGATGTGGCAACATTTCCAGAATACGACGAATATCCAGGACACATTCATTACTCATTATTTGCTCCATTGGCTTCCATTGCCTTGAGGGTCGCCAATTCCTTTTCCAATTTCTTCACCCGTTTAAACAAATCAGGTAATTTCGGCATACACACGCCAGCTTTCAAAAAGGTCCCGGCCTTCATTGCCGGTGATCCCGCAACCTTACTTCCGGGTTCGACGGTCCCAGCAACGCCACTTTGCGCGCCAACCATGGCACCATCACCAATCTTCGCATTGTCTGCGACACCAACCTGACCAGCCAGAACAACGCCGTTTCCAACGACGGTACTTCCGCCGATACCAACCTGACCAATCACAAGACAATGTTCACCGATTTCGACATTGTGCCCGATCTGCACCAGATTATCGATTTTGGTTCCCCGTTTAATCCGGGTAGTATCCAAAGCGGCCCGATCAATTGCCGTGTTCGAACCGACTTCAACATCGTTCTCGATCTCGACAATCCCGATCTGCGGAATTTTCATATGGCCAGCAGGTGTCTGGGCATATCCATACCCATCCCCACCAATAACCGCCCCGGGCTGCAAAATAATATTGTCGCCGAGACGCACACCACCCATGACAACCGAATTGGGGTACAAAATACATTTCGAACCAACACGAGTCCTTTCACCAATATACACTCCGGCAAAAACAACTGTTTCTGGCCCGACGACAGCCTCTTCGCCAATAAAGGCAAAGGGATAGATCGTTGCCGAGGCATCAACATGTGCATCAGGATGGACATACGCCAATTCACTGATGCCGTTGAAACACCCTTGCGGACGGGCAAAAAGATTCACCACTTTTGCCAGATCCATATAAATATTTTTGCTGATAAGCGCACACGGCGTCTTGTCGGCATAAGGGCCGGATGTGAGAACACATCCGGCCTTTGTCGTTTCCAAAAGGTGCTGGTATTTCGGATTGACCAAAAATGACAATTCGTCAGGTCCGGCCTTGTCCAGAGTGTTTACTCCGGCAATCTCCATGTCAGCACCAGTATGTTCAAGCCCGAGCTTCGAGGCTAAGGCTGACAATGTAATGCGCATAAAACTACTTTCCAGATTTTTTCATCTTGTCGAGTTCTTTGGTGATAGCACCAGTGATATCCAAACCTTCAGCAATAAAGGCAAGACCAGGGGTCTGCTTGTCAAAAGCGATGGTGAAACCATTTTTCGTACAATAGTTCATGATCACTTTTTCCAATTTCTTGAGAATCGGCTTACCAAATGCATTCTGATCGCGCTGGATGGACTTCTGGTAGACCTGAAAATCTTCTGTCCAATCACGGCTTCTCCGACGGATTTCAACGATCTTATCCTGCATGGTCTTTTCGTCAAAGGCCTTGCTTTCAATCTGCAGTTTCAACTTCTCAAGTGCTTCCCGTTCCTTTTTGAGCTGCTCACCACGAGCTCCGAACTTGGCATCGAGTTTTGCCCGAACATCCTGGCCATACAGACAATCCTGCATCACTTTCTTGGCATCAAAAATACCAATCTTTGTTTCAGCAAATGCCGCAGCCTGAAAAAGAAAGACAAAGCACACTGCCAGCAGACACACTTTTTTCATTGTATAACTCCTTAAAATAAAAATCATTATTACATTAGAACTGTTGTCCCATAAGCAATTCGACCTTATGGCGACCATGATCATCAAGCTGATCCAGTGCATATCCATACACCAAGCCGACGGGACCCATCGGAGAATTCCAGTTAATACCGGCACCGACACTCTTATATAACCCGAAAGACTGTTTTCTACCATACCGTGTTACAGATTCAAAGAACATCTCTCCCTCTTTCCAAGAGTTACCAGCATCAAAAAAGGCCAATGCAGTGATACCCAATTCTTCACTGATAGGACGTTTCAACTCAATGTTAGTATAAAACGCCTTGTCACCACCAAGAGTCGAGGAGGAGTCAGGACCTTCCGTTGGCGTAATATCATAGTTGCTGTACCCGCGAATACTGTTCACGCCACCCAGTTCAAAACGAGGCGCTGTCGGAATTTTCCCGCCGCCAAAGTTTTCATGAATATACCCCGCCCACACCTTGGTATGAAAGACGACTTTCTCGAAAACCGGCGTATACCAATCATGCGAGCCGGTATACTTGATATAATCATCGGTACCACCAATGGGGCCACCGGCAAAAATCAAATTGAACACCAATTTTGTTCCGGTTGTCGGCGACATATAGTTGTCAAAAGTATTCCGAGAGATACTCGCTGAAAGCATGGATGCAAGGTGAGACCCTTCGTCATCCTTGACATCGTCGGAAGCATCCGAAGCAACATCTGTGATATTGTAGCTTTCAAGACCATAATCCCACTTCAATGTGGTGTATTCACCCAAAGGATAGAAGAAGTACAAGTTACTTCCGATGGCATCCTTGCTGTACTGACTGTATTCAACCTCATTGTTATGAGCCTGAATCCCAAATCCCAAATCCGTGTCATTGATGCGAGGGTTGATGAACTTGGCGACATACGATGTTCTCGTGCCACCAATCTGCCCTTCGAAACTGGCCTGATACCCTTTACCAAAAAGGTTTTTCTCGCCAATGGTCCCACCAAAGAACACCCCATCATACGTCGAGTATCCAATACCACCACTAATCTTGCCGGTCGATTTGTCCTTAACCTTGACGACCAAGTCCATTTCTTCCGGATTTCCTGTCGGAACAGGTGAAATATCCACTTTTTCAAAGAAATCGAGATTTGTCAGTCGTTGACTCGACCGTTTCAGTTTATCACCACTGAATCGATCTCCATCAGCCAACCGCATTTCCCGCATGATGATATTATCACGTGTCCGGGTGTTCCCTTCAATAAGGACACGGCGAATGTGAACTCGCTGATGCTTGACGATGTGGTAGACCACATCGACAACCTTGGTCTCCTGATTGTCCTGGAGGTTCACCCCGACATCCGCATATGCGTAGCCATAATTATTGTAATAGCCGGTCAAGGCTTCAATATCATTTTTGAGAAGCGTCCGGTCAAAATACTCATCTTCATCATGAAGCGCATCAATGGATGTCACTTTAATCAACTGAGCAGGATCTTCGATCAGGTCACCCTTGAACAGAGTCTGCCCCATCTTGAAGCGATCACCTTCCCAAACACGATAAATAACGTCGATGCCAGAGTCCTTGATTTCGACATCAGGTTGCCCGACCTTGGCAGTCAGAAATCCTTTGCTCTGATACAAGGCCATGATGGCAGCGGCATCCCGCTCCAAAAGTTCTTCCTTCAGCACACCTGAATCGCTGATCCAGGAAAACATGCCGCGTTCCTGAAGAGCGAGCACGTCCTTAACGTCATCTGGATCCATCAATTTGGCACCATCAATGATGATGTTCTCGATGTACAGTTGAGGCCCTTCGTCAACCACAAAAGTCAAACGTGCGATGCCCGTGCCGGCGTCTTCGACCTCATGGGTAATTTTGGCCTTGTAATAGCCTTCTTTACGATACATCTCGCGGATAACGCGAATGTCATCGGCGAGAACTTTGGGGTTAACAACGCCACCCTTTTTGGTAGAAACGGCTTCGAGAATGTCTTCGGAATCGATTTCATCGGCTCCACGCACACCCAAAGCCTGGATGCGTGGTTTTTCCTTGACTACAAAGATGACCTTTTTGCCATCCTCGACTGAATCAACTTTGACTTGTACATCATCAAAATAGCCGAGATCATAAATATTTTTCAGTGCTGTATTCACAGATTTTGCAGTCAGGATATCTCCTTTCTGCAAAGTAAGGCGCATCATGACCACTTCTTTGTCCAAGACCTGCGTGCCCTCGACACCAACTTCGGCCACCACATCCTGACGGAGTAAATCCATCCGCATTCGGTCAACCAAGGCATCCACAGCAGGCAAAAGGTTAATTAACCCTTTCTTGGTCACAGAAATTTTCTTGCCCGGACCTTTTGCATACGCATCGACCAGTCGGGCATCCAATGTCAAACTGTCACCGATTTGATTCAACGATCCGTATACAGAAAATTCACCACCGACAAGAAGTGCAATTTCACGAGCAGAGGTTGGGTCAAAGCGGGTGTAGCCTTTTTCTTCAACAAGACGAATGACTTCTTCCTGATTGACGACATCAAAACCAGCTTCCTGAAGCCGATCAGTCAACAATTCCGGCAAGCTGTCCTTGAGATAGGACAAATCGTCACCAGCATTGACCTCAAAAGGCAAGACAGTCACCTTGATATCCTGATGAAGACTTTCGGCCGCAAAGGCCATCGTCGTGATCAGGCAAAAACACGCAGTAATTACCCCAATGGCAAACCGACGGACCAAACTAGTGAGCATAGAATTCTCCTGAACGCAATTCAACACGCCGATGCATCATACCTGCAAGTTCTGGATTATGTGTCACAACAACAGATGTCATGCCTAATTCATTATTAAGAGTCATCAACAATTCACCAATCATGTCGCCTGTTTCTCCATCAAGATTGCCGGTAGGCTCATCGGCAAGAAGGACTTTTGGTCGAAGCAAGATAGCCCGTGCAATCGCAGCACGCTGCCGCTCGCCCCCTGACAGGGTTGTCACCTTATAGTCCAATCTGTGCCCGAGGCCAACCATCTCAAGCGCTTCTCTTGCACGTTCCAACCCTTCGGATCGTCCCTTACCCGCGATAAACGCCGGCATGGCAACATTTTCCAGCGTTGAAAATTCTGGAAGCAAGTGATGAAACTGAAAAACAAACCCGATATCGCGATTCCGTAATTCGGCCCGTTTCCCGCTTCCCAGTGTATTCAATTCCACACCATTCATGAAAATCTGTCCACTGGTCGCCTGATCCAATGTGCCGAGCATGTGCAACAATGTCGTTTTTCCCGACCCCGAAGCACCGAGAACAGCCACGGACTCACCCTGTTCAATGGTCAGATCGACCTTGTTCAAGATATGGACTGTTTCCGACGGACCATCAAAATCCTTACTCACGGCAACCAGTTGGTATATAGGGTCTTTATTCATAACGCAAGGCTTCGCTCGGGTTCAAGGCCGCTGCCCGCCACGCCGGGTAGATGGTTGCCAGAAAACACAGCAAAAATGCCGCAGCACCAATGGCCACCATATCCCAAGTCTCCAGACGAACCGGTAGATAATCAACCGGATACACATTACTTGGTAATTTGATAAACTGATATTTCTTCAAGAGCAAACTCAACGGCACACCGATAAGAAACCCTATCAGAGTTCCAGCAAGGCCAATCAGTGTTCCTTGAAGCATAAAAATATTCCGAATACTCTTGGCATTAGCTCCGATGGACATGAGAACTGCAATGTCTTTGGTTTTCTGAATAACCAGCATGACCAAACTTGTCACAATACTGAAAGAACCGACAAGAACAATCATCGCAAGAATGATGAACATGGCTGTCTTTTCCAATTCCAACGCGGCGAATAAATTGGCATTCATTTCCTGCCAGTGCCGAACATAGACCGTAAAACTCGCAATCTTTTTACGTAAGTCTTTGGAAATGGCGTCCACATTGTACACATCGTCCACGCTAATTTCCAAACCTGATACGACATCGCCCTTGAATCCCAAAAGATTTCGGGCGGCTGGAATGCTGACATATCCCAAGGAGGAATCATACTCGAACATCCCGGTCCGGAAAATACCCGCAACGATAAATCGTCGAATCTTGGGCGTAAAACCGGCGGCACCGGATCGACCGGACGGCGAAAGCAAATTAACTTCCGATCCTTCGATCAATCCCAATCGCTTCGCCAATTCGGACCCGATAATAATTCGCGGGAAATCATTGGCATCCCCAAGTCGCCTGACATCGCCACTGATCATGTCCTTGGACAAACTCAAGACTGTATCGGACGTCCTCGGATCAATTCCCCGAAGAATCACGCCTTTGACGCCATTCCGGGTCGACAGCATGACCTCAGAATAGATAAAAGGCGTCACACCAGTGACGCCAGATACCTTTTTTGCTTCGTTGGCAAGCGTGTCATAATCTTTGATCCCGCCACGCAGCGACGTGACCAGGACATGTGCGTTGACACCGAGTATTTTATCTCGCAAATCCGTAGAAAACCCATTCATTACACCGATGACGACAATCAATGCGCCGACTCCAAGAGCCACGCCGCAGACCGCGAACAACGATATAACGGAGATAAAAGACTGTTTGCGCAGAGCAAACAAATATCTCAGTGCGATAAACGATTCAAATCGCATATAATTGACTCGTGGGCGAAAGCCCTACCCGGCCTCCGGCCTGAGCAATGGGAACAAGATAACTTCGCGAATGGACGCACTGTCAGTCATCAGCATGACAAGCCTGTCGATACCGATCCCCTGACCGGCCGCTGGCGGCATACCATATTCGAGAGCACGCACATAGTCCTCGTCCATGAAATGCGCTTCTTCGTCCCCAGCTTCCTTTTCCTCGACCTGAATCTCGAAACGCCCCCGTTGATCGACAGGATCATTCAGTTCGGAAAAGGCATTTGCCAATTCGCGTCCTGTCATGAACAGCTCAAATCGATCAGTAATGTCGGGGTTAGCCTCATTGCGCCTGGAAAGCGGCGAAATATCCGTCGGATAATGATAGATGAAATGCGGCTGAACGAGCTTTGGCTCAACAAGCAGGTCAAACAACTTGGCCTGAAGTTTCCCAAGCTTTTCTCCCTCGACCACCTTTTCGCCTTTTTCTTTTACCAGATCACGACATTTGTCGTAATCCGAGTACACCTCAGGCGACACACCACCGACCTTTCTCAATGAGTCGTGGAAGGTCATCCGAGTCCAGGCTCCGATCGACAGATCAATCTGTTCTCCCTGATACGGAACAACCGTCGAGCCGGTCACTTTCTTCGCAATGCGAGAAAACATTTCTTCGGTCAAATCCATCAGGTTTTCAAAATTCGCATACGCCCAGTAGAATTCAAGCATGGTGAATTCCGGGTTATGCTGTGTCGAAATACCTTCATTCCGGAAATTTCGGTTGATCTCATACACTCGTTCAAACCCACCGACCAGAAGCCGCTTGAGATACAACTCCGGTGCAATACGCATATACAGCTTCATATCAAGCGCATTGTGATACGTCTCGAAAGGTTTGGCTGTCGCGCCACCAGGGATGGATTGCATCATGGGTGTTTCGACTTCCATGAATCCTTTTTCATCAAGGATATCACGAAGCTCACGAATAATTGCAGTCCGAGCCTTGAAAATTTCCATGGTTCGCGGCGTCACGATGAGATCAACATACCGTTGACGGTAGCGGGTCTCGACATCCTTCAAACCATGATATTTCTCCGGCAAAGGCCGCATGGATTTGGTAATCAGCTTGAACGATTTGGTTTTGACGGTCAATTCGCCCGTCTTGGTGCGAAAAAGGGCACCCGTCACACCAACGATGTCACCGATATCCGTTTTCTTAAATAATTTATACGCTTCCGTACCGAGTTCATCGCGTGCCGCATAGACCTGAATCTTGGCGCTGCGATCTTTAAGATTGAAGAACGTCACCTTACCGAAAGAACGGTAGGAGACAACGCGTCCTGCAATGGCGAAATGGTATTCTCCAGCCTCAAGCGTTTCATTATCGGCCTCGAAGAACTCATCCACTATGGATTTGATTTCCGTGTCGCGTTTGAAATCGTTGGGGTACAGGTGAACATTCTCGTCCATAAGACCACACGCCTTTTCAACGCGAGTCTTGATAACAGAATTCAACTCATCCTTGGCCTGAAGGGCCTCGAGCATCGGCATAAACCGAGCCGCGTATGGCGACTTGGTTGCGAGCTTGATTTTCTTATTCTTTTTCTTATTTTGTCCCAAAGTATTTATCCCTGTCTCTTGTAAAGTCTAGAAAAAAACAAGAGACGTTGATTTCGTAAGCCAAATAACACTTCCCGTCAAGAAAATGGGCCTTTTACCCCCCGATTGAGACTTTTTACACTTTTCTCGAAAAAAATGGAATTTTCACTTGACCGCCGGAGTTGTTTTACTTAAACCCTCTTTCGCTTCACACGAACAAATTGTTCCCCAGTAGCTCAGTTGGCAGAGCGGGTGACTGTTAATCACTAGGTCCGCGGTTCAAGTCCGTGCTGGGGAGCCACGAAAGCTCAAAGGCTGATACGAATTACCGTATCAGCCTTTTCTTTTTTACCTTCCAACATTTCAGAAACTCACAGTTTTCTCTTTATCCTTTCCACACAAACCCCACGATCAGTCTCATCGATTCGTTCACCATCCATTCTCGGCAAAACACCCCACTTCACTCATTCAAAAAAACGTTTTTCATCAAAAACAGCCCTTCACGCTTTCCTGAAATACTCGGGGCAAAAACAACCTGCCCCATGATTTTCTCAGACAATTTTCATTTTTCGTCACCCCAAAACGATATATTCAACAACAACCTGAAATTGCATATAATCCAAAAAAAAGAGGACGCTCACAATGGTCCGAAAGAGCGCAACGCCCGTGTATATACATTAATATACCAAAAGCCCTCAACAAATTGATGAAAAGTGAAAATAATTGATTTTTTTACTTGACCGTTACAGTCGTTTTATTTAAACAGTCATTCGCTTCACACGAACAGATTGTTCCCCAGTAGCTCAGTTGGCAGAGCGGGTGACTGTTAATCACTAGGTCCGCGGTTCAAGTCCGTGCTGGGGAGCCACGAAAGCTCAAGCCCTTGCGATATTCGCAAGGGCTTTTCTTATGCGGCACCATGTCAAGAACTCCCTTTCTTCGTTGTTTTCTCTTTAATTAGGCCAGGCTTCACCCTCGCCTTATGGCGTATTAGTAATGT